>JAUXPG010000229.1 GCA_030683915.1 Gemmobacter sp. | reverse complement strand
GACGCGCCGGTATCGGGCGGCGTGGGCGGGGCGGCGGCTGGCACCCTGACCTTCATGGCAGGCGGCAGCGATGCGGCCTTTGCCAAGGTCAAACCGCTGTTTGACGTGATGGGCCAGAAGGCCGTGCATTGCGGCGGCGCGGGGGCCGGGCAGGCCGCCAAGATCTGCAACAACATGATCCTTGGCGTCACCATGATCGCCACCTGCGAGGCGTTTGCGCTGGCAGACAAGCTGGGGTTGGACCGGCAGAAGATGTTCGATGTGGTGTCCACCTCGTCGGGGTATTCCTGGACAATGAACGCCTATTGCCCTGCCCCCGGCGTCGGCCCGAAATCGCCCGCCGACAACGGCTACAAGCCCGGCTTTGCCGCCGAACTGATGCTCAAGGACCTGCGCCTGTCGCAGCAGGCCGCGACATCGGCCGATGCCGATACCCCGATGGGGCAACTGGCTGCGGCGCTCTACGAACAGTTCGTCGAAACCGAAGGCGGCAAGGGCATGGATTTCTCCGCCATGCTGCCCCGGTTCGAAAAACGCGGGCGCGGTTGATGGGGTGGGCGGGCACCGAACTGCCGGATCTGGACGCTGGTGCCCGCGCCCGGCTCGATGCCCTGCCCCCCCGCGACATCCCACGCGGCACCCGGCTCTTTGCCCCCGGCGACATCGCCCGGGGCTTTGCAGTGGTGCTGACGGGTCGGGTCGAGGTGCATCTGACCGGCCCTTCAGGGCGCGAGATCCTGCTGTATGCCGTGGAGCCTGGGCAAAGCTGCGTCCAGACCACGCTTGGCCTTCTGGGCGATGCCCCCTACACCGCCGAGGCTCTGGCCGTGACCGATTGCCGCGTGGTGTCGATTCCGGCACCGCAGTTCCATGACCTGATGAACCAATCCGCGCCCTTCCGCGGCTTTGTGTTCCGCGCCTTTGCTGCCCGGATGGCCGACATGACCGCTCTGCTGGAACGCGTCGCCTTCACGCGGGTCGAGGCGCGATTGGCCGCCGCCCTGCTGGAGCTTGCCCAAGGCGACACCGTCCAGATCACCCAGGCCGACCTGGCCGCCCGGATCGGCACGGCGCGCGAAGTGGTGTCACGCCGGCTCGATGCGATGGCGCGGCAGGGACAGGTCACCACCGACCGGGGCCGCATCCACCTGATCGACCGTGACGCTCTGGCACGGCTGGCCACCGCAGCGGTGTGACCAGATCACAGACAACCCTTCCGGCATCGGCTAAAACTGATGCGTTGCCCCGAATGGGGGCAGGACCAGAAGGGAAACCACCATGCTGAAAACCAATGTCGGCGGCATCGACCGCATCCTGCGCATCGTCGTGGGCCTTGCCCTGATCGCCGGGTTCTTCCTCAATCCCGATGCCTCGATGCGCTGGCTCTACCTCATCGGCATCGTGCCGTTGGCCACCGGGCTGATGTCCTCCTGCCCGCTCTACTCCATCCTTGGTCTGAACACCTGCCCGATGAAAAAGGGCTGAGTCTCGCACCAAGGGCTGATACACCGGCGGCAGGTCCGGACGGGGGCAGCGCCCCCGCCGGCGGCGTGCGCGGCCGGCCCCACGGGCGCCAGAGCCACATCAACGGGGGCAACGGCGCCCCCCCTCGGCGCCGCAACGCCCTGGTCAGACGATCGCGCGCTCCAGAAACGGCCGACCTTCCAACACCCGCGCCATCCCCAGTTCCGACAGATCAAGGCTGCGATAGCCGCCATGCACGATCAGTTCGGCCAACCCGCGCCCGACGGCTGGCGATTGTTGCAGCCCGTGCCCGGAAAACCCGCAGGCCAGATACAGGCCCTCCCGGCCCGGCACCGCGCCGAGCACGGCGTTCTGGTCCAGCGTGTTGTAATCGTAATGCCCCACCCACAACCGCTGCACCTTTACCGCATCAAACCCTTCTGACCTCTGGTAGAGCATCGGCCAGATCACCTCGTCAAAGAGATGGGCGTCGGGCTCGAAATCGTCGGCATCGCACGGGCCGTCGTCTTGCGGCACCGTCGCGGTGATCCAGCCGCCCTGTTCGGGGCGCATGTAATAGCCCTGATGGTCGATGACGAGCGGCGCGTCAGGATGGCGGGCATTGGGCGCGTCGATCACGAAGACAGTGCGCTTGCGCGGTTCCACCGGCAGGGCAACCCCCGCCCAACCCAGCACCTGCGCCGCCCGCGTGCCCGCGCAGTTCACCACGACGCCGCAGCCCAGCACCGCGCCCGAGGCCAGACGCACGCCCGTCACCCGATCGCCCGTCAGGTCCAGCCCCACCGCCTCGTCCTTGACGAACTCCACCCCCGCCCGCCGCGCGGCCGTGCGGAACCCGCCCAACAGGCCCATGTTGTCAAACCACCCCTCGTCGCGCGGGCCGAACGATCCGGCAGTAAGGTCGCCCGTCTGCATCCACGGCCAGCGTTCGGCCACCTCGCCCGGTGTCAGCACTTGGGTCTGCGCGCCCAGCCCCCGGTGCATTGCCGCGATTTCCGCCATCACGCCCGGTGCCTCGGCCGACCCGCCCAGAAACAGGTAACCGTTTTCCTTCAATCCAAGGTCACCCTGCCCTGCGTCAAGGTGAAGTTCCGCGCCGAATTCCCGTAGAAATTTCACTCCGAATCGGCTGATCTCCACGTTCACCGGATTGGAAAACTGGCTGCGGATGGAGGCCACAGACAGCGCGGTTGCGGCCTTGGCATAGGTCGGATCACGTTCGATCACGCTGACGCGCAACCCAGGCGCGAACCGGGTCAGCCACCACGCCACAGAAGCCCCGGTCACGGCACCGCCGATCACGATCACATCACGGTTTGTCTGCAAGTCTGTCTCCATCACGGCGGTCATCGCCGCGCATGGACAGGGGCGGCTTCATCCCTGTATTAGGAGAAACGGGATGAGAACGACAAGCCTTGGACTGCACCGTCAGGACACGCCGCAAAACGCGGCTGCCCGTCAAGTCCACGTGCCGGTGGGAGGTTCGAACTTGAGCAACGCCTTGGCCCATATGCAGCGCATCGGCAATGCACGCACGCCCGAGGAACTCTGGAGCCTCCTGTTGGCCGCGCTGGAGGAATATGGCTTCGACCGCGTCAACTATGGCGCCACCCGCGCGAATCGCGACGGTTCCATCGGCGACATTCAGGATGCGGTGTTCCTGTCGAACCACCCCCGCAACGTGATGAGCGATTACCTCGACATGGGGTTCTACATGCGGACCCCGATGTTCCGGTGGGTGATGCACAACACCGGAGCGTGTTCCTGGGCCTGGGCCGAAAACGAACGCCGCGCCGGGCGCCTGTCGCCCGAGGAACTGGCGGCGCAGGACATGGCACGCCGGGCGGGCATGACGGCGGGGTATTCGATCAGCTTCACCGACCCTTCGCCCCGCAGCCGTGCTGCGATGGGCCTCTCGGCCAAAGCTGGCGTCACCCAAGACGAGGTTGACGCGCTTTGGGCTGACAAGGGCAGCGAAATCATGGCGATTTGCCAGATGATGCACCTGCGGATGCGGGGCATGCCCTTTCCGGTGCAGCGCCGCCCGCTCAGCCCGCGCCAGCGCGAGGCGCTGGAATGGGTCGCCGAAGGCAAGACGACGCAGGACATTGCCATCATCATGGGCATTTCGCCCGCGATGGTTGAAAAGCACCTGCGCCTTGCGCGTGAGGCGCTGGATGTCGAAACCACGGCCCATGCGGTGGCCAAGGCCGCCTTGTTCAACCATCTGTTTGCAGGCGATCAGGTGCCGCTCCCGCGCGAGGCCGAGCGGGGTTGAGCGCAGCGCAGTTTTGACCAGCGGGTCAGGTATCCCTGACTTTCTTGACCCAAGGTAAACCGGCAGGTTGGCGTTGTTCCTAGAGTGGTGGCGAAAGCCGGGAACAGCACCCGGACGGGCAGTATTTCAGGCCGGGATGGGTGCAACCGGGCAACCGGAGCCGGGTCGGCGGGCGAATTTGCGTCCATCGGCCCGGCGTTATCATCCGTGCCGTACCGAACAGCCCGCGCGATCGCATCTTGGTGACTTGACAGGTAAGGAATTCCCCACTGTGCCAAAGTGTCATCCCGTGGCAAGGTCACCCTATACGAAGGAAGCAGATTTCCCCGCAACCGTTCAGGACTATGGTGCTTTTCCTTTCGCGTTGTTCAGGTGGGGTCCCCAGCCGGTCGAGTATCCCGGTTCCCGCCCGCGCCCCGCTCATCCCCGAATGGGGGCGCAATTGAAAACGGAGCGGCCTCGCGGTCGCTCCGTTTTCTTTTTCCACTGACAGGTTCGCCGTCACATCCCGCCGCCGCGAGGCGGCACCCGGCAGATGGGCGCAACGGCGCCCCCTGCCGGGGCGCGATCAGCCCTGAACCATCTTCGCCACTTCGGCGGCGAAATCCTCTTCCTTCTTTTCCACGCCTTCGCCCACGGCGACGCGGGCGTAGCCGGTGATCTCGACGCCCGCCTCTTTCGCCGCCTGTTCGACGGTCAAATCGGGGTTGATCACGAACGCCTGACCCAGCAGGGTGTTTTCCGCCAGAAACTTCTTCATCCGGCCCGGGATGATGTTGTTGTGGATCACCTGTTCGGGCTTCGGCTTGGCCGATGTCGCGTTTTCTTCCAGCGCCTTGGCGGTCTGCACGGCCAGTTCGCGTTCCACCAGAACCGGGTCCATCGTCGCTTCGGACAGCGACAGCGGCGCGGTCGCGGCGATGTGCATGGCGAACTGCTTGCCGATGGCCTGTGCCTTGTCCTCGGGGCCGTTCAGCGCGACCAGCACGCCGATCTTGCCCATGCCTTCGCTGGCGGCGTTGTGCACGTAGGACACCACGGTGCTGCCTTCGAGCAGGTGCATGCGGCGGAAGGTCATGTTTTCGCCGATGCGGGCGATGGCTTCCTGCACCACTTCGTCAACGGTCTTGCCGTTCAGATGCGCGGCCTTCACCACCTCGATCGAGTCGCCGACGGTCAGCGCCACATTGGCGACATCGCGCACCAGCGCCTGGAAATCGGCGTTCTTGGCAACAAAGTCGGTTTCGGAGTTGATTTCGACGGCAACGCCGCGCCCGTTCGACACGGACACACCGACCAGACCTTCGGCGGCCACACGGTCGGCCTTCTTGGCGGCTTTCGCCAGACCCTTGGTGCGCAGCCAGTCGATGGCGGCTTCGAAATTGCCGTCGTTTTCAGTCAGCGCCTTCTTGGCGTCCATCATGCCTGCGCCGGTGGATTCGCGCAGTTCCTTGACCATCTGAGCCGTGATCGTCGTCATGTCGGCTTCTCCTCGTATCGGGGGGTGTCATGTAAAGCGGGCGGGGAATACCCCCGCCCCGCAACAATCCGGTGACGGGTGGCGTCAGGCCTCCACGGCCTCTTCAGCCGGGGCCTCGTCCATGGCGCCGATGTCGATGCCGGCGGCACCCATCTGCGCGGTCATGCCGTCAAGTGCCGCACGGGCGGCCAGATCGCAGTAAAGCGCGATGGCGCGCGCCGCGTCGTCGTTGCCCGGGATGATGTGGGTCACGCCCTTGGGCGAGCAGTTGGTGTCAACCACGGCCACGACCGGGATGCCAAGCTTGTTGGCTTCCAGCACGGCAAGGCTTTCCTTGCCCACGTCGATCACGAACAGCAGGTCGGGAACGCCGCCCATTTCACGGATGCCGCCCAGCGACGCCTGCAGTTTGCCCTGCTCGCGCTCAAGGTTCAGGCGTTCCTTCTTGGTCAGGCCTTCGGCGCCGTGCGCCATCAGTTCGTCGATCTGCTTGAGACGCTGGATCGACTTGGACACGGTCTGCCAGTTGGTCAGCGTGCCGCCCAGCCAACGGTGGTTCATGTAGAACTGCGCCGATTTCTCGGCGGCGTCTGCCACGGCCTTTTGCGCCTGACGCTTGGTGCCGACGAACAACACGCGGCCGCCACGGGCCACGGTGTCACGCACCATCTTGAGCGCCTGATCCAGCAGCGGAACGGTCTGGGTCAGGTCAAGGATATGGATGCCGTTACGGTCACCGTAGATGTATTCGCCCATCTTCGGGTTCCAGCGCTGGGTCTGGTGGCCGTAGTGAACGCCAGCTTCAAGAAGCTGCCGCATGGAAAATTCGGGAAGCGCCATGGTGGTTCCTTTCCGGTTTGCGCCTTGGCACGGGATTCAGGGCAGATGCCCCAACCGGTGGACCAAACGGGGATGTCTCCCCCGAAAGGCCCGCCCGTGCCTGTGAAGTGCGCCGCGCTTAGCCCGGAACGCGCGCGGTTGCAAGGGGGCGCCACCAATCGTGGCCCGTTTGGCACAAAGATACGGCGGCGGGCATCGCCTGCGCCAGCACGGTTCAGGGGCAGGCGATGCCGGAGCCGCACCCCTTGCCCGTATCCGACACGGCATGTCGCAAACGGAAAGGCTTTCGCCCGCCGCCCGCTTGAGTCTGCGCGCCAGACACTCAGGAGAGTCTTCATGAAAACCCATACCCGCGTGGTGGTCATCGGCGGCGGCGTCGTCGGTTGTTCGGTGCTGTACCATCTGACCAAGCTTGGCTGGTCCGACGTCATGCTGATCGAACGATCGGACCTGACCTCGGGGTCAACGTGGCATGCCGCCGGGGGCTTTCATACCCTGAACGGCGACACCAACATGGCCGCGCTGCAAGGCTATACCATCCGGCTTTACAAGGAGCTGGAGGCGATCACCGGCATGTCCTGCGGGCTGCACCATGTGGGTGGCATCACGCTGGCCGACAATCAGGCGCGGTTCGAGATGCTGAAGGCCGAACGCGCCAAGCATCGCTACATGGGCCTTGATACCGAAATTCTGGGACCTGAGGAAATCGCGAAGCTCACCGACGGTATGGTGAACCTTGAAGGCATCATCGGCGCCTTGTGGGACCCGCTGGATGGCCACCTTGACCCGTCGGGTACCACCCACGCCTATGCCAAGGCGGCGCGGATGGGCGGGGCGGAAATCGTGCTGCACAACCGCGTGCTGGAGACCAACCCCACGCCCGAGGGCTGGGAAGTGGTGACGGAAAAAGGCACGGTCTATTGCGAGCATCTGGTGAACGCGGGCGGTCTCTGGGCGCGCGAAGTGGGGGCCATGGCAGGCGTCTATCTGCCGCTCTTGCCGATGGCACACCAGTATCTGGTGACCGACGACATCCCCGAGATCATGGAGTTCCTCAAGCGGGGCCGCGAGTTCCCGCATGTGATGGACCCCGGTGGCGAAAGCTATCTGCGGCAGGAAGGCCGCGGTCTGTGCATCGGGTTCTATGAAAAACCCTGCGAGCCGTGGTCGGTTGACCAGACCCCTTGGAACTTTGGCCATGAACTGCTGAACGAACAGTGGGACAAGATCGAGGATTCGGTGGCCTTTGCCTATCGCCGCTTCCCGGTGCTGGAACGTTCGGGCGTCAAGCGGGTGATCCACGGCCCCTTTACCTTTGCCCCCGATGGCAACCCGCTGATCGGCCCGGTTCCGGGTCTGCGCAACTACTGGTCCGCCTGCGCGGTCATGGCGGGCTTCAGCCAGGGCGGCGGGATGGGTCTGGCGCTGGCGCAATGGATGATCGAAGGCGAGGTCGAACGCGACCCGCGCGGCTTTGACGTCGCGCGGTTTGGCAACTGGACCAGCCCCGGCTACACCGTGCCGAAGGTGATCGAGAATTACCAGATGCGCTTTTCGGTGAGCTATCCGAACGAGGAACGCCCCGCCGCGCGCCCCTTCCGCACCACGCCGATGTACGAGGTGTTTGACGGCATGAACGCCGTCTGGGGTCAGCAGTACGGGCTGGAAGTGGTCAACTACCACGCCCTACCCGGCGATGCGCGCTATGAGGAACCGTCGTTCAAGCGCTCCAACGCCTGGGAAGCGACGCGGCAGGAAGTGCTGGCGGTGCGCGAAGGGGTCGGCATCAACGAGGTGCAGAACTTCGGCAAATACCGTGTGACAGGACCGAAGGCGCGGGCCTGGCTGGACCGGATCATGGCAGGCGCGATCCCCAAGCCGGGGCGGTTGTCGCTGACGCCGATGCTGGCGGAATCGGGCAAGATCATCGGCGATTTCACCGTATCCTGCCTGTCGGAGACCGAGTTCCAGCTGACCGCAAGCTATGGCGCGCAGGGCTGGCATGGCCGTTGGTTCGACCAGCATGCAGAACCCGGCGTAAGTATCGAGAACATCTCGGATTCGCGCTCGGGCTTCCAGATCGCGGGACCGAAGGCGCGCGAACTGCTGGCCCGCGTCACCCGCGCCGATGTTTCGGCCGAGGCGTTCCGCTTCATGGACGTTCGGCGGATGACCGTGGGCATGGCCAACTGCATCGTGCAGCGCGTCAGCTACACCGCCGATCTGGGTTATGAGATCTTCACCGACCACATGTCGGTGCGCCATCTGTGGGACGTGCTGACCGAAGCGGGCAAGGACCTTGGGGTGCGCCCCTTCGGCATGCGCGCCATGATGTCCCTGCGGCTGGACAAATGGTTCGGGTCGTGGGGGCGCGAGTTCAGCCCCGACTATACGCCGGCCGAAACCGGGCTGGACCGTTTCATCCGCTGGAACAAGGATGCCGACTGGATCGGCAAGGCGGCAGCGGTGGCGGAAAAGGCGTCAGGGCCGAAACGCCGGCTGGTGTCTTTTGTCGTCGATGCGGGCGATGCCGATGTGGTCGCGTGGGAACCGATCTGGCTGAACGGCGCGGTGGTGGGTTATTGCACCAGCGGCGGGTTCAGCCATTGGACAGGGAAATCGGTTGCAATGGGCTTCCTGCCCGCAGATGCGGTGCAGGATGGTCTGGTGGTGGAGATCGAAATTCTTGGCGAACGCCGTCAGGCACGGGTGCATCTGGCCCCGTTGTGGGATGACGGCGGCCGCATGCGGGCTTGACCCAGCCCGACGGGTGGGGGTTCATGCTGTCCAAGGGCATGATCCGGTTTCGTGCAAGAAACCGGCCCCCCGCCCGATCGGAGCGCGCGAATGCCAGTCCTGATTCTGATCCCCGCGGCAGGCGGAAGCACACGGATGCGCGGCGGGGACAAGTTGCTCGAACCCGTCGGCGGCGTGCCGCTGCTGCGCCGTCAGGCGGAAATCGCGGCGGCGGTAGCGCCGGTGCTGGTGACGCTGCGGCCCGACCGGCCCGACCGGGGAACGGTGCTTGCGGGGCTCGGGGTTGCGACCGCCACCCTTCCCGACGCAGGCGAGGGGATGGCGGCCTCGCTGCGCGCGGGCGCCAAGGCGGCCATGGGCGGCGCCCTGATGGTTCTGCCGGGGGACATGCCCGAAATCGACGCCGACGATCTGCGCGTCGTGCTGCAGGCCCACGGTGACGCGCCCGATGCCATCTGGCGCGGCGCGGGCGCCGACGGCACGCCGGGGCATCCGGTGCTGTTTCCATCCGACCTTGTGGCAGAGCTTGGGGCGCTGGTCGGTGACGAGGGCGCGCGGGCGGTGCTGGCACGTCACAAAGCGCGGGTGCGTTTGGTGCCCTTGCCCGCAGCGCATGCGCTGACCGATCTGGACACGCCCGAAGACTGGGCCACGTGGCGCGCCCGCCAAACGTGACAGCGCCAGAGACGCCGGTGGGCAGACATGCGGGGGCCGACCCCTCTAAGGGCCGCCCCCCGCCTTCGCTGCATAACTTTTACTTCACCAGAAGCAGCGCCTCGTGCCGCTTGAGCGTCTTGCGCGCGGCGCCATAGCTGTCGACCCCGACAGGCGTCTTCAATTCCGGGAAGATTTCGAAGATTTCAGAGCGTTGCGCATTTCCCATTCCCTTCAGGGTCTGGTCGCCGGGCTGGAACGTCTCGGTCCAGGCGCCGTTCGACAGCACGACCTCGTGGCGATCGCACATGAAATGGATGTAGGTCGTGCCCGACGACAGGATCGAGCGGATGCCGTCCCCCCCCACCAGATGCTTGGCCGCAACCAAGACCTCGTGTTCGTCGAAATAAAGCGCAGTGCGGTCGTTGGCGACCAGCAGGCGGTGGTTCGGGCTGACCATCATGTCGCGTTCAGGCAAGCCGTTGCCCAACGCGCCCTTGCGCACCATGATCGGGCGCAGATGCGGCGCGATGGCGAAATCGCCCGCCGACATCTCGCGTTGACCGACCCAGCGGATTTCCTGAATGCCGTTGTCACGGGTGATCACGCGGTCACCGACCTTGAGCGAGTCCACGGGCACTTCGCCGCGCGGGGTGGCAATAAGCGTTCCGGGGGTAAAGCAGGGCACGACATTCTCGATGTTGATGAAGCGGGTTGTTCCAATCACGTTGCGGTCGGCGTCAAGGAAGCTGACGACGCCGTTTTCGCGGTTGTCGCTGTCATAGGCGATGGTAAATGGCCCGGCTCCGCGCAAATCCAGCGTGTCGAAATCATCGCCACCCTCGCCGCCGTCGATCAGATCGCCCGGCGCGATGTTGACAAAGGTATCGCGGTCGTCGCCGCCCGCCAGGGTGTCGGCGCCGGTCCCCCCCGACAGCGTGTCGTTGCCGACCCCGCCGTCCAGCACGTCGCTGCCGGCCCCGCCGGAAAGCACGTCGTCGCCATTGCCGCCCAGAAGCGTATCGTTGCCTTCGCCGCCAAACAGCGTGTCACGCCCGCCGCCACCATTCAGAACGTCGTCGCCATCGCCGCCATCCAGCAGGTCGTGCCCCTGACCCCCACCAAGGAAGTCGTTGCCCAAGCCGCCATAGGCCGTGTCGTTGCCTGCCCCGCCCAGCAAGGTGTCGTCGCCATCTTCGCCATAAAGCAGGTCATCACCGTCATCGCCCGACACATAGTCGTCACCGAGCCCGGCCAAAACCGTGTCGTCGCCCGCCCCGGCCAGCACCAGATCGTCATTCGGTGCCGCACCCGGGAGCAGCGCGTCGGTGGCGTCGATCCGGTCGCCATCGTTGTCGCCGGTATATGCGAGGTCGATCAGATCGCCCCCGGCCGTGCCGTAAACGATGCCGTCGCGCAGCGGGGCACCAACGGCGACCAGGGCCTGCGCCGATGCCGTCCCGCCGTTGCCATCGGTCACGCTATAGTCGATCACCGCCGTGCCGATAAACCCGGCTGCCGGGGTAAAGGTGATGGTGCCGTCCGGATTCACCACCACGGTGCCATCGGCGGTGGTCGGTGTGCCCAGCACGGCAAGTGTGTCGCCGTCCACATCCGTATCGTTCGCCAGCACGTTGATCACAACCGGGGTGTTGAACGCGGTGGAGGCTGCGTCGTCAACCGCGACCGGCGCATCGTTGACCGGGTTCACGGTCACCGCCACGGTCGATGTGGCCGTGCCGCCGTTGCCGTCGGAGACCGTATAGCTGATGGTGTCCGGGCCGTTGAAATTGGCATTCGGGGTATAGGTCAGGGTGCCGTCCGGGTTCACCGCCACCGTGCCGTTGGCCGCGGTGGCCGAAAGGACCGTCAACACGTCGCCATCCGGGTCGGTGTCATTGGCCAGCACGTCAATCACGACGGCGGTGTCCTCGTCGGTCGTCGCCGAGTCGGGGGCCGGGGTCGGGGCAAGGTTGCCATTATCCACCGTGTCCGAGAACGACAGATACTCGGCGGTGCCGTTGAAATGCTGGTTGATCCCGGCCAGCGTCGCAGGCGGCGAGGCGGACTGACCGGCGCCGACAATCCAGTTCTGGTTCTGGCTGCCCATATCCATGGTCAGCGTGTTGGGAACATCGGCCCGGAAGGTGCCGCCCGTGGTCTGGTTGCCAATGACCAGACTGCCCGCCGTGGTGCCGCCGAAGTCCCACGAATAACTGAACTCGATGGTGTCGCCCGGCGACATGAAGCCGGGGCCGGTGGTGTAGGTCACGGTTTCGACCGCCGTTTCGTGGCTGACCACGATGGCGCCGTTCGACAGAACGTCCACCCGGAACCCGCCGCCATCGGCGTTGCCCACGCTGTCACGCGACAGCACGGTGTTCGGCCCAAGGCCAACATGCGCCGTCTGGGTGAACTGCAGGCCCAGCGTGCCGCGATCCATCTGGAAGGTGTCCGAGACCAGGATCTTGGCAAAGTCATTGATCCCGTCGAGCACCACCTGCCCGCCAGACGCCGCGGCGCCGTTCATGTAAAGCCCGTCCTGCGCGCCATTTCCAAGCGCGGAGTCCCGGATGGTGGTGTCCGTGTCGTTGAAATTGTACAGCGCGAAAACCGGCATCGCTTAACCCTTTGTTCCCCGAGTCCGGCACAAAGGCCGGGAACCGTTCGTTTTCCCCAGCCGCCCCCGGACGGGAAGCGGCGCAGGCGCTCGTTTCCGGCGACGGAAGCGGCACCATTTCGGGCAGACGCAGGGTGACGGGGGATCGCGGGACAGCAAGGCAAAGCCACTGCTGCCTGTCGATGATGACAGCGCAACTCCAGCCGGGCGCAGACCATGCCCGATTCACCACTACGGCCGCCCCCACGGCCCACACTTTCGCCCCAGCAAGGCTTGCCTCAATTTTTACTCGTGCTGCAGGCGCAGGGGAAGCGAAAAGCGGCGAGACTGCGGCAACCTCGGGGCAGGATTGCCCTTAATGCGCCCGCTGGTTTACCACCTTGGGCAGAGCAGCGTTTCCATTTTGGAAAGGAGGATTTGGCCACCTCCCGCCGCAAATGCCAATAATCCAAGGATTCCCGCGCTCGGATGGTCACATCAACCCACCGGCCGCAGCATTTCGGAAACAGTGGCGGGGGCGAATGGCGCAGGGGGGAAATTTACCAATTCCGCATCGTTTCGCCACAATTGGGTCCGACGGGTTTCCGGAAACTTCAAAATCTAGGCAAAGTCACGCCTTTGTTGCGCGAACAGCGCGGTCGCTGGTCGGCGTCGGGCGAATCAGGCCGAATTGTGGCAGATGAAAATCGGGAAACAGCTGGCGCGCGGCCCGGTTCGGGCGAAGGGCCTCGGTGGTGCGGGCGGTCGGACTCGAACCGACACTCCTTGCAGAAACAGAGTTTGAGTCTGTCGCGTCTACCATTCCGCCACGCCCGCACGCCGGTCACGCCCCATGGTAGCGGCTGGCAGGTTCGGCCAGCCCGGAAGCGCGCTCTTTCTATACATGGGTGCCGCCGGGCTGTTCAAGCCCCCAAAGCCCCGCCCAACCGGGGTTTTTGGCTGCGGCGCCCGAACTAGCCAGCGGCTTGACCTTGGCCCCGCCATCAGGCAAGGGCGAGACGGGTCACACAGGATATCGCCATGCTGCGCCGCCTTTATGACTGGACGCTTTCGATGGCTGGCCATCGGCACGCCTTGTGGGTGCTGGCGGCGGTTGCCTTTGTCGAAAGCTCGGTGTTTCCGATTCCGCCTGATATCCTGATGATCCCGATGATCCTTGCCGCGCGCCACCGCGCCTTTCTGATCGCGGGGATCTGCACGGTGTCGTCGGTGCTGGGGGGGATGCTCGGGTATGGCATCGGAGCGCTGGCATTCGAACAGGTCGGGCGACCGATCCTGGAGTCCCTTGGCAAGGCCGGCGCGATGCAGGAATTCGCCACGCGGTTCAACGACTTCGGCTTCTGGTCGGTACTGGTGGCCGGTGTCACGCCCTTTCCCTACAAGGTCATCACCATCATGTCGGGTTTCACGGCGATGCCGCTGGATACCTTCGTGATGACCTCGATCCTTGCGCGCGGACTGCGGTTCTTTGTGGTGGCAGCGATGCTATGGCGCTTTGGCGCACCGATGCGTGATCTGATCGAACGTCGGCTGGGGTTGATGTTCACGCTGTTCGTGGTGATGCTGCTCGGCGGTTTCCTGATCCTGAGGGCATTTTGACACGCACTCATCTGATCCTTGCTGCGGCAGGCGGGTCTGCCGCGCTTTTGCTGGGCGCGCTGGCGTTTCAGTATCTTGGCGGGCTGCATCCTTGCGTGCTGTGTATATGGCAACGCTGGCCGCATCTGGCTGCGGTGGTGCTGGGCGCGGTGGCGCTGGCCTTGCCGGGGCGGGTCTGGCCGGCGCTGGGCGCGGTGGCCGCGCTGACCACGGCAGGCATCGGTGGGTTTCACGCCGGGGTGGAACTGGGCTGGTGGCAGGGCCTTGATACCTGCACCGGGCCGGGGCTTGCGGGAATTTCCACGCAGGCCCTGCTGGACCCCACCGCAAATGTCCCTGCCCCCGTGCGCTGCGACGCGGTCGCCTGGAGCCTGCTTGGCATTTCGATGGCGGGCTGGAACATGCTGCTCAGCCTCGGGCTGGCCGGCTTGTGGCTGGCCGCCGTGGGAAAGCCCCGCATAGTCTGAACTGTGCGCGGCCGCCCCGGTGACGGGGCAACCGCACTTGCCCTTCAGCGAAAAAGGTCCGCCTCGGCGCCCGGCTTTGCCAGCGTGGACAACAGGTCGAACACGTAGCGCGCGACCGACCGGAAGCAGACCAGCGTGAAGGCCTCGTCGCCCGACATCCAGACCGCTGCCGCAACCTGCGCCGCGCGGGTGCGGCGCACCTCGCCGGGTTCGAACACGCCGGGCGCAAAATCAACCGGGCAGCATTTCGCCAGCACTTCGCGCGCGCCCGTGCCCGAAACGTTGAACACCGCCCGCGCGTCCGAGACATCCGCGACCAGATGGTGCTGCCCGGCCAGCGCGGCGCCCAGCGTGTCGATTGCTTGCCCCACCCCGGCATAGGGTAGCCAGATCAGGTATTCATCCGGGCTCATCCACGCCACGGCCTTGTCGCCAACGGACTCGATCCGCCGCTGGCCCGGAACCGGCAGGCCAAGACGGCCCAAGGCCGCCGCCAAACCTTCACCTTTCGACCGCAGAACGATCATCCCCTGCGGCCCGACCTCGGCCACCCGCACATAGCCGTCGTACGACACGCCCCCAAGGGCCGAGACTGCCTCAGACATTCTGCTTTGCCCCTTCCTTGTCATAGACCACCGGATCGACGATGCGCGCCTTGACCTCGCCCCCGCCCAGTTTCGGGAATGTTACGATTTCGCCCATCCGCTCGGGCCCGCGCCGCACCAGCCCCATGGCAATGCCGCGTTTGAGCGTGGGGGAATAGTAGGTCGAGGTCACCCGGCCTTCGGTGTTGCGCTGCCCGTTCGCGTTCACGCCCGGAGCCACGGCATAGGCACCGTCGGGAATCACCGAACCGTCCAGACTTTCCAGCCCGACCAGTTTCCACCGGTCCGGGTCGGCCAGATGGCTGCGTTCCATTCCACGCTTGCCAAGGAAATCGGCCTTTTTCTTGCTGATCGCCCAGCCAAGGTTCAGGTCCAGGGGCGTCACCGTGCCATCGGTTTCGTCGCCGATCATGATAAAGCCCTTTTCGGCACGCAGGACGTGCAGGGCTTCGGTGCCATAGGGCATGGCACCCAACGCAGCGCCTGCGGCGACCAGCGCATCCCAAAGACCGCGCGCCTCGCCTGCCGGAACGGCGATCTCGTAGCTCAATTCGCCCGAGAAACTGATGCGGAACACCCGTGCGCGGAATCCGCCCAAGGTGCCGTCGCGCCACTCCATGAACGGCAGCCCCTCGCGTGAGACATCCATGCCGCCGACCGCTTCCAGAAGCTTGCGGGCATTCGGGCCCACCACGGCGATCTGGCCGAACTGTTCGGTGACATTGGCGGTGAACACCTCCCAATCCCACCATTCGCATTGCAGCCAATCTTCCATCCAGCCGTGGATACGGTCTGCGCCGCCGCTGGTGGTGTGGCAAAGCCACGTATCCTCGGACAGCCGCGCAACCACCCCATCATCCGACAGGAAGCCCTGTTCGTTGCACATCAGCCCATAGCGGCATTTGCCCACCGGCAGCGTGGACATGACGTTGGTGTAAAGCATGTCGAGGAAACGGCCCGCATCCGGCCCCTTGACCACGATCTTGCCAAGGGTCGAGGCATCGAGCAGCCCGACATTGTGGCGCACGTTCAAGACCTCGCGCTCCACCGCCTGATGCACGGATTCACCCGCACGCGGATAGGCGTAGGGGCGCCGCCACAGGCCCACGGGTTCCCAATGGGCGGCGTGGGTTTCATGCCACTCGTGAAGAGGTGTGCGGCGCAACGGCTGGAAAATCTCGCCCCGCGCCTCGCCTGCCAGCGCACCAATGGTGACGGGCGTATAGGGCGGGCGGAAGGTGGTGGTGCCCACTAGCGGAATCGCGGTATTCAGACTGTCGGCCAGCACGGCCAGACCGTTGATGTTGCTCAGCTTGCCCTGATCCGTAGCCATGCCCAGCGTGGTATAACGCTTGGTGTGCTCCACCGAGGTATACCCTTCGCGTGCGGCCAGCTGAACGTCGGACACCTTCACGTCGTTTTGGTAATCCAGCCACATCTTGGCACGCTTGGCCACATCCGCGCCCTGCGGCATGATCCAGACCGGGGCAAGCGGCATCTCGTCCTCGGCGGCGCCCTGCGGGGCCGCACCCTGCCCGCCTGCGGCGGTATGGGCATCGTCCACACACTCGGCCAATGTCAACGCGCCCGAGGCCGCACCCGCTGTCGCGACGAACGCAAGACCATCAGCGCCGGTCGGCGGGCGGGTCGGGTCGGGGCGGAACATCGCCGCGTCCTCGTCCCACACCAGTTTGCCGCCGCAGTGCGACCACAGATGCACGACCGGAGACCAGCCGCCCGACATAGCGACCGCATCGCAGGCGATGTCCTCGACAACCGCCCCTTCGCCCGCTTGCAGGCACACCTGCACGCCTGTCACGCGCCTGCGACCCTTGACCGCCGCAACGCCATGCCCGGCCAGCACCCGGATGCCCGCCGCCCGCGCCGCCTGCGGCAAGGGGCCATCGGCACGGTCGCGGGCATCAAGAATGGCAGGCACTGAAAGCCCGGCGGCCTTGAGCGCCAGTGCGGTGCGATAGGCGTCATCGTTGTTGGTGACCAGCACGGTGCGGTCGCCGGGGCTGACGGCCCAGTTGACCAGATAGTCGCGGACCGCGCCTGCCAGCATCACACCCGGAATATCGTTGCCTGCAAAGGCGATGGGCCGTTCGATGGCGCCGGTCGCCGCGATGATGCGCTTGGCCCGGATACGCCAGAGCCGCTTTTTGGGCCGTCCGTCGCCGGGCGTATGGTCGGCCACACGTTCTTCGGCCAACGCATACCCGTGGTCATAGACGCCCGATACCATGCAGCGGGCGCGCAGCGTGACATTCTCCATGCCTTCAAGCACATGCAACGCGTCGTTCACCCAATGGCCGGGCGACTTGCCGTCGATGGTGCCGCCGTCAACCGGCGCCCGGCCGCCCCAATGGGCCGCCTGTTCCAGCACGATCACCCGCTGCCCTGCCCGTGCCGCCGCCAGCGCCGCCGTCAGCCCGGCGACGCCGCCCCCGGCCACCAGCACGTCGCAAAAGGCGTAAAGCTGTTCATAGCGGTCTGCATCACGGTCCTTCGGCGCCGGGCCAAGGCCCGCCGACTGGCGGATCACCGGCTCGAACACGTGCTTCCAAAAGCTGCGCGGCCACATGAAGGTCTTGTAATAGAACCCGGCCGGCAGGAACCGCGACACCGCATTGTTCACCACCCCCACATCGAACTCGAGGCTGGGCCAATGGTTCTGGCTGGCCGCCGCCAGACCATCGAACACCTCGGTCGTTGTGGCGCGCTGGTTGGGTTCCATCCGCGTTCCTTTGCCAAGGGTGACCAGTGCATTGGGTTCCTCGGCGCCCGACCCCACGACCCCGCGCGGGCGATGATACTTGAAGCTGCGCCCCATCAGCATCTGGCCATTGGCCAGCAGCGCCGAGGCCAGCGTATCCCCGGCGAACCCGCGCAGGTGCTTGCCGTTGAAGGTAAAGGCTTGCGCCGCCGATCGGTCGATCAGGCGGCCACCACGGGCCAGACGGGTGCTCATTTGTCACCTTCCCAGCCCGGACGACGGGCCTTGATATGCGCGATCAGATCGGCGGGCGGTTCGGTTGTTTGCGCCGGATAGGTGCCAAACACCTCCAGCGTCGCGGTGCAGCGGGCGGCCAGAAACCACTTGCCGCAGCCGTAACTGTGGCGCCAGCGTTCAAAATGCACGCCCTTGGGGTTCTTCCGCGCGAACATGTAGGATTCGAAGTCCGCATCCGCCGAGCCGGGGCCAAAGCGCTTCAGATGCGCTTCTCCTCCTGCTGTCAGTTCGGTCTCGTCGGCCTTTACGCCGCAACAGGGGCATTCAAGGATCAGCATGCGGGGTCTCCGGACATGCCAAAGGCGGGCACCTTACGGTGCCCGCCTGCGGCAGGGATAAAACGTGGGCAGAATGCGTCAGGGCGTGGTGCTAGGCACGCCGGGTGCAGGGGCTGCGGGCGCCGGGGTTTCCGGAGCAGGGGTTGCCGGCACAGTGGTTCCCGGAGCAGGGGCCGCAGGTGCAGGCGCAGGTTCGGGGGTGACAGCCGCCGGGGGCTGCGCCGGGGCGCCGGGCGCCGGAGTCGAGTCGATGATGACTGCGGGGCTGTTGACCGCCGGGCTGTTGACGGCTGGGGCGCTGGTGTCGCGGTTCCCCAGGATGAAATAGGCAAGCAAGCCGACGACGACGAACACGGCTGCCACCAGCATGCCAGTGCCAAAGCCGCTGCCGGATTCGCGCGCAGGCGGATTGTCGACGCGGATGTTGGAATTGGGCCCCGGAACGCCCGGACTGCCCGGCGTTCCGGGCTGATGCCGCGGCGGCGGCGGTGGGTAGGATTCGGCCATGACGGTGTCTCCTGTGACTGGATTCCAGTCCATTCAACGCGCCGGATCGCCAATGGGTTCCCTGCCCGGTTCAATGCGCCACCCCAGCCGCGACGGATTCGTCGATGAATTTCCCCTCGCGGAAGCGGTACATGCTGAATTCTGCCGCCAGCGGACCGGGTTCGCCCTTGGCCATCAGCTCGGCCATCGCCCAGCCCGAACCGGGGATCGCCTTGAACCCGCCGGTGCCCCACCCGCAATTGATGAAGCAGCCCCCAAGCGGGGTTTTCGAGATGATGGGCGAACGGTCGCCGGTCATGTCCACGATCCCGCCCCACTGGCGCAACATCTTGAGGCGCGAGATCATGGGGAAGGTTTCGACCAGCGCGCGCAGCGTTTCCTCGATGTGGTGGAAACTGCCGCGCTGGGTGAAGTTGTTGAACCCGTCGGTGCCGCCGCCGATGACCATCTCGCCCTTGTCGGATTGCGACATGTAGCCATGCACGGTGTTGGCCATGACCACGACATCCATGCAAGGCTTGATCGGTTCCGACACAAGTGCCTGAAGACACAGCGATTCGACCGGCAAACGGAACCCCGCCATGTCGGCCACCTGCCCCGAATGGCCCGCCACCACGATGCCCAGCTTGTCGCATCCGATGTCGCCGCGCGTGGTGGTGACGCCGGTCACCTTGCCACCCGCACTGGTGACGCCGGTCACCTCGCAGTTCTGGATGATGTCCATGCCCATCGCGCTGCACGCGCGGGCATAGCCCCAGGCCACAGCGTCATGCCGCCCGGTTCCACCGCGCGCCTGCCACAGCGCGCCCAGCACCGGATAGCGCGGGCCGTTGATGTTGATGATCGGGCACAGTTCCTTGACCCGTTCGGGGCCGATGAATTCGGTCACCACGCCTTGCAGAGCATTGGCGTGGGCCGTGCGGCGATATCCGCGCACCTCGTGTTCCGTCTGGGCCAGCATCATCACGCCGCGCGGGCTGAACATCACGTTCATGTTCAGGTCCTGGCTCATCGTCTCGTAAAGGCTGCGCGCCTTCTCATAGATCGCCGCCGACGGGTCCTGAAGATAGTTCGACCGGATGATCGTGGTGTTGCGCCCGGTGTTGCCCCCACCCAGCCAACCCTTCTCCAGCACCGCGACGTTGGTGATGCCGTGGTTCTTGCCCAGATAATAGGCCGTCGCAAGGCCGTGGCCACCGGCCCCGATGATGATGGCGTCATACCGCTTTTTCGGCGCGGGGCTGGCCCAGGCGCGGTCCCATCCCTGGTGCCAGTCCAGCGCGGCGCGCGCGATGGCAAAGACCGAATAACGTTTCATGCGGCGACTCCCCAGGGGCGTGGTGCATTCCGGTGATGGAACGGGATCGCGTTCTATCCCGTGTCGCAAGCGGCGCAAAGGGGGTGAAAAACGACATGACCCCACCCCTGCGACATTGCGCGCGCCACCAGGGCTTTTGCCGGGGCGCCGGAAAGGCTACATCAGCGTCAGGAAAGGGGAACCGATGGGCGATTGGGTGTTCTGGGGCGTGGCTGCGGCGCTGGCGATGGCGGTGACCGGGCTGATGGTGGCGGCGCTTGCCCGCGGGCGCGAGGCTGCGGGCGATCACGATGTGCGGGTCTATCGCGACCAGTTGAAGGAAGTGGAGCGCGATCTGGCACGCGGCGTGATCGGCGAAGACGACGCCGCGCGGCTGCGTACCGAAATCGGGCGCCGGGTGCTGGCCGCAGATGCCGACCAAGGTGCCGCCCCCGCTGCGGGTGACGGCGGGCCGGGCCGTCCGCTGGCGGCGGCATTGATCGCGGTCCTGGTTCTTGGGGTCGGCGGAGGGGTTTACGCGCTGCGCGGCGCGCCCGGTCAGGGCGACCTGCCATTGGCCTTCCGACTGGCCGAAGCCGACCGTGCCCGCGCGACCCGCCCCACCCAGGCCGAGGCCGAGGCGCGCGCCGCTGCCGCGCTGCCCCCCGCACCCGCCCCTGCCGATCCGCGCCATGCCGAACTGCTCGACCGGCTGCGCAGCGTGATGGCCGACCGCCCGAATGACCTGCAGGGGCAGGAACTTCTGGCCCGCAACGAAGCGATGGTCGGCAACCTTGCCGCCGCCGCCCGGGCGCAAGCCATGGTGGTCACGCTGAAAGGCCCGGTGGCCACGGCTGATGATCTGGCGATGCAGGCCGAACTGATGATCGCCGCCGCCGGTGGCATCGTCACCGCCGAGGCCGAGGCGGTGCTTGCCGCCGCACTGGACAAGGATCGCACCAACGGCACCGCACGGTATTTTTCTGGTCTGATGTTCATTCAGACGGGCAGACCCGACATGGCCTTCCGCTTCTGGGCCCCGCTTTGGGAAGGCTCTGAACCTTCGGACCCGTGGGTCGATGCCCTGCGCGTGCAGTTGCCCGACCTGGCCTGGCTTGCAGGACAGCACCGCTATCAGATGCCCGCCTTGCGTGCGGCCCTTCCTGGCCCGGATGCCGCCGCCCTCGAAGCCGCGCGCGACATGTCCCCGGCCGACCGCGACCAGATGGTGCGCGGCATGGTCGATGGGCTGATGGCCCGCCTGGCCTCCGAAGGCGGCACCGCGCAGGAATGGGCGCGCGCCATCCGCGCGCTTGGCGTGCTGGGCGACACCGATCGCGCCCGCGCCATTCTGGACGAAGCCCGAACCCGATTCGCCGGACGCGATGCCGACTTGGCCGACATAAGTGCCGCCGCCGCCGAAGCCGGCCTGCAATGACCGCGACAGGCCACGACGACATGATCACCTTCGCGGCCGTCCTGCCGCGCGTCGGCGCCTTGGCCGGGCTGGATCTGGGCGACAAGACCATCGGCGTTGCGGTCTCCGACACCTTCCGCTCGGTCGCGACCCCGCTTCTCACCATCCGCCGCGTCAAATTCACCGAGGACGCGGCACACCTGCTTGCCCTTGTGGCCGAACGCGGGCTCGTGGGGCTGGTGCTGGGCCTGCCGCGCAACATGGACGGCTCCGAAGGCCCGCGCTGCCAATCCACCCGCGCCTTTGCCCGCAACCTCGCCCGGCTTTCGCCGCTGCCGCTGGCGTTCTGGGATGAGCGGCTCAGCACCGTTGCGGCAGAAAGGGCACTGCTCGAGGCGGATACGTCGCGAAAACGTCGCTCACAGGTGATCGACCACGTCGCGGCAGGCTATATCCTCCAAGGCGCGCTGGATCGGCTGGCGCATATCGCAAAGGATGCGCGGTGAAAGACGATCTCTGGCAACGCGACGAAATCGAAAGCCCCTGCGTCAAAGTCTGCGTCATTCACACCGAAGCGCGCATCTGCGTCGGCTGCAACCGCACGATCGAGGAAATCTCCGCGTGGTCGCGGCTCACGCATGCGGCGCGCGCGGCGATCATGGCCGACCTGCCCGCCCGGTCGGCGCTGCTTACAAAACGCCGGGGCGGGCGCGCCGGGCGGCTGGACCCGCGCTGACGCCCCCCGTTTCGCTCTGATCCAAGTATCCCGGGGGGATTGGCCCGGAACGGGCCAAAGGGGGGGGGCAGCGCCCCCCGCCTTCCCGTCAACCGGGCTTGACCGTCAGACGCCCAACCCCTCGCCTTGCAGCAAGGCCAGCGCCTCGGGGTCGGCGGCCAGCGCCTTGCGCAACGAAGCCAGCGCACGTTCGCGCAACTGGCGCACCCGCTCGCGCGAGATCGAGAATTCGGCGCCCAGATCGGCCAGCGTCTTGTGGTCGTCCTCGATCACCGTGCCGGTCAGAATGTCACGGTCGCGCGCGGGCAAGCGGGCCAGATGCCCGGCCAGCACCCGCGCAAGCCGCGATTGCGCCCGCGCGGTCCCCACCTTCACCTCGGCATCCGCCTCGGGGTTGGGGTCTTGCAGCATGTCCTGCCACTCCGCCCCCGGTTCCTCGCCACCAAGCGGTTGGTTGAGCGACAGATCGCGCGCGCCCAGCCTGTCGCGGATCAGCCCGATCTTTTCGGCGTCCACCCCGAACTGCACCGCCAGCGCTGCATCCATATCCTCAGGCGCGGTGCCTTCGGCACGCAGTGCCGCTTCGGCCTTGCGCAGTCCGAAGAACACCCGCCGCAGGCTGGACGACCCCGGCAAGCGGATCAGCGACCAGTCGCCGTAGGCGTAATCCTGAATCTCGGCGCGCACCCACCACGTCGCATAGGTGGAAAACCGGAACCCCATGTCGGGGTCGAACCTGTCGGCGGCCTTCAGCAGGCCAAGATTGGCCTGCTGGATCAGGTCTTCGTCCGGGCGCCGGTGGCCGCGCGTCATCCGCGCCGCCGCCGCCCAGGCCAGCGCCCGGTGCGCCAGCACCAGACGGTCGCGGGCACGCGCATCGCCCCGCTCGCGCCACGCACGGGCCAGATCCGCTTCGGTCGCGGCATCCAGAAAGTCGGCACTGAACCTTGTGCTGCTCGTGCGGGTTCTAGGGGCGCGGAACGGTTTGTTCATGGCATCCACCACTGATGATTTCGATTCGAAACTATCAGCCTGACAGGAATTGTCAAACAGGTTTCGAAACGCTATCATCCCTGACATGAGCACCCCGGACGAAATCGCCGAACTGTTGATCCACCTTGCCCGCGCCGCGCGGGCCGAGGATGCCGATGCCCAACTGACCCCCGCGCAGTGGACCGCGCTGCGGTTCTTGTCGCGCGCCAATACGGTCAGCCGCACACCTTCTGCCTTTGCCAGCTTTCACGCCACCACACGCGGAACGGCGACGCAGACGCTGAAGGCGCTGGAAGCCAAGGGCCTGATCCGGCGCGGCGACACGCAGTCCGACGGGCGCAAGGTCTGTTATGATCTGACCCCGAAAGGCCGTGCCTTGCTGGCGCAAGACCCGCTGCGCGACCTGACCGCCGCGGTCGCCGGCCTGCCGCCTGCACTCTACGAGGCACTGGGCCAAACAATGCCGAGGCTGGTGGCCGAACTTGCGCGCCGGCGCGACGCGCCCAGTTTTGGAACCTGCACCGATTGCCGCCATTTCGAAGGCCGCCCGCAGGACGCGTTCTGCGCCTGCATGGCACGGATGATCGCCGCGCCGGAAACGACGCAGCTATGCGTGAACTTCAACAAACCGGATGCCGAGCCGCCGCGCCTGCGCGACTGACCGTCCCTTTACCCGGCCGCGCTACGGCATAGGGGCCCGAAAGGGCCCCTGACGGATCGCGCGCACCTTCGGACAGGTCAGGCGATGGTGACGGAAAACTTCTCGATCACGGTGTTGGCCAACAGACGTTCGCACATCGCGCGAACTTCGGCTTCCGCTGCCGCACGGTCGGTGGCGGCCAGATCAAGTTCGATCACCTTGCCCTGCCGCACCGCCTGAACCCCCGAAAACCCGAGCGTGCCGAGCGCATGGCGCACGGCGTCGCCCTGCGGGTCGAGCACCCCATCCTTGAGCATGACATGAACGGTCGCTTTCAAAGCCATGACAGGGCCTTTCAGTTGATCAGCGTGGGCTTGGTGGTGTGGGTGACGTTCGACGGCAGCACACCCAGCCGCCGCGCCAGTTCGGTATAGACATCGGCCAAGGGTCCGGGTTCGCGCGGCTGGCCTTCGCGTTCGGTCGCCTCGTTGCCGCGCATGTCCCACAGCCGGCAACTGTCCGGGCTGATCTCGTCGGCAACGATCAGGCGCATGTAGTCGCCTTCCCACACGCGCCCGACCTCGATGCGGAAATCGGCCAGACGGATGCCCGCGCCCAACATCGCACCCGACAGGAAATCGTTGACCCGCAGCGCCAGCGCCACCATGTCATCCAGATCCTGCTGGCTGGCCCAGCCAAAGGCGATCACGTGTTCCTCGGTGACCAGCGGGTTCCCCAGCTTGTCGTCCTTGAAGTAGAACTCCACGATGGGACGCGGCAGCGCGGTGCCCTCGGGAATGCCCAGCCGGCGGGTCAGTTCACCTGCGGCATAGTTGCGCACCGTCACGATCAGCGGAATGATTTCGACCATGCGGATCAGTTGTTCGCGCATGTTCAGACGGCGGATAAAATGCGTGGGCACGCCGATGGCGTTCAGCCCGGCCATGAAGAATTCCGACAGCCGGTTGTTCAACACGCCGCGCCCATCAGCGGACGTTTGTTTCAGCACTGGCTGGTTGGCGGCATCGTCCTTGAAATACTGGATCAGGGTGCCGGGTTCCGGCCCCTCATACAGGATCTTTGCCTTGCCTTCGTAGACTTTCTTGCGCCGTGCCATCGAACCTCGCCTGCGGGCCATCTTGCCCGCACAAGACTGCCTCTTAGTGCAGATGCCGCCATCCCGCAAGACGCGCGCCTCTTGCAGGCCCGGCTTGCGGGGGGCATATGGGGATCAGCCAGACCCAGGGACAAGGGAGTACCCCATGACCACCTTCGACGACCGCGAACGCGCCTACGAATCGAAATTCGCCCATGACGAGGAAATGCAGTTCCGCGCCAATTCCCGGCGCAACAAGCTGCTGGGCCTGTGGGCGGCGGGCCTGTTGGGCAAATCGGGGGCCGAGGCCGACGCCTACGCGATCGAGGTGGTCAAGTCCGATTTCCAGGAAGCCGGGGATGACGACGTGCTGCGCAAGGTCACCGGCGATCTGGGCGACAAGGCCACCGCAGCCGAAGTGCGCGCCAAGATGGACGCCCTGCTGATCGAAGCCAAGCGCCAGCTCGCCAGCGAGGCCTGACGCTATTATTCCGCCCACCATTCATTTGCGCCCCGTCTTGCCGTTATGGCAGGGTGGGGCCTTCCACTATCCGGAGTATTTCCATGTCCGACGCGCTCAGCCGCCTTCTTGCCACCCGTGACTGGCTGATGGCCGACGGGGCGACCGGCACCAATCTGTTCAACATGGGCCTGTCGTCGGGCGATGCGCCCGAAATGTGGAACCTTGACCACCCCGACCGCATCCACACCTTGTATCGCGGCGCGGTCGAGGCCGGGTCGGACATTTTCCTGACCAACTCGTTCGGCGCCAATGCCGCGCGGCTCAAACTGCACAATCTGCAGGGCCGCACGCGCGAGTTGAACCGCATCGCCGCCGCAATCGGGCGCGAGGTGGCCGATGCCTCGGGGCGCACGGTGGTGGTGGCGGGGTCGGTCGGCCCGACGGGCGAGATCTTTCAGCCGATGGGCACGATGACCCACGCCGACGCCGTGGCGATCTTTCACGAACAGGCCGAGGGCCTGAAGGAAGGCGGCGCAGATGTGCTGTGGGTGGAAACCATTTCCGCCCCCGAGGAATACAAGGCCGCCGCAGAAGCCGCCGCGCTGGCCGGGATGCCTTGGTGCGGCACCATGAGCTTTGACACTGCGGGCCGCACCATGATGGGCGTCACATCGGCGGCGATGGTCAGCATGGTGGAAAAGCTGCCGAACCCGCCGATCGCCTTTGGCGCCAACTGCGGTGTGGGCGCTGCCGACCTGTTGCGCACTGTGCTGGGCTTCATGGCGCAAGGCACCGAACGCCCGGTAATCGCCAAGGGCAATGCAGGTATTCCCAAGTACCACGATGGCCATATCCACTATGACGGCACGCCCGAGTTGATGGCGGAATACGCGGTGCTGGCGCGCGATGCGGGTGTCCGTATCATCGGCGGTTGCTGCGGCACCATGCCCGAACATCTGCGTGCGATGCGTGCCGCGCTGGAAACGCGCCCGAAGGGCGAGCGCCCGTCGCTGGAAACCATTGCAGCGGCCTTGGGCGGCTTTTCTTCGGCCTCGGACGGCACGGGCGGCGATGATGGCGCGGGCCGCGAACGGCGCCGCCGGCGGGGCTGAGCCGGCTGTCCGCCGACCGCGGGAAACCTGAACGCAAATGAATAGGGCGGCGCCGAAACCGGACGCCGCCCATTTCGTCTGCCAATCCGGCCGCCGTCAGGCCACGACCACCAGAGCGTGCCGTTTGCGCCCCGCGGTCAGCTTCATCGGTTCGGCCAGATCGGCAGCACGGATCACCCGACCGCTGTCGGTGGCCTCGGCATCATTCACCCGTGCGCCGCCTTCGGCGATCAGGCGCTTGGCATCCTTGCCCGATTTGGCCAACCCAGCGCGCACGAAAAGCTGCGCAAGGCTGATGCCTTCGGCCGCCTCGTCGGCGCTGAGCGCGACGGTGGGCAATTCGCCCCCCACACCGCCTTGTTCGAACACCGCGCGGGCCGTCGCCTCGGCCGCCTGCGCCGCTTCGGTGCCGTGCAGCAGGGTTGTCACCTCATTGGCCAGAATGACCTTGGCCGCATTGATCTCGGAGCCTTGCAGCGCGCCCAGCCGGTCACATTCGGCTACCGGCAGTTCGGTGAAAAGCTTCAGGAACTTGCCGGTGTCGGCATCTGTGGTGTTGCGCCAGAACTGCCAGAACTCATAGGGGCTCAGCATGTCGCCGCGCAGCCAGACCGCACCCGACGCCGACTTGCCCATCTTGCGCCCGTCGCTGGTGGTCAGAAGCGGCGTGGTCAGGCCCCAGATCTCGCCTTCCAGCACGCGCCGCGTCAGGTCGATGCCGTTGACGATGTTGCCCCACTGGTCCGACCCGCCCATCTGCAACCGGCAGCCATAGCGGCGGTAAAGCTCCAGAAAATCATAGGCTTGCAGGATCATGTAGTTGAATTCGAGGAACGACAGCGATTGCTCGCGGTCCAGCCGCGATTTCACCGATTCAAAGCTGAGCATCCGGTTGACCGAGTCGTGCCGCCCTATGTCGCGCAGGAATTCAAGGTAGTTCAGGCTGTCGTGCCATTCGGCATTGTTGAGCATGATGGCATCGGTCGGCCCGTCGCCATAGGCCAGATAACGGCCAAACACCTGCTTCATGCTGGCGATGTTGGCATCGATCGCGGCAGGCGTCAGCAGCGGACGTTCCTCGGCCCGGAAGCTGGGGTCACCCACCTTGGTGGTGCCGCCGCCCATCAGGGTGATCGGCTTGTGCCCGGTCCGCTGCAACCAGCGTAGCACCATGATGTTCATCAGGTGGCCGACATGCAGGGATGCCGCCGTCGCATCATAGCCGATATAGGCCGGAACCACGCCAGCGATCAACGCGTCGTCCAGCGCCTGGTAATCGGTGCAATCGGCCAGAAAGCCGCGTTCGATCATCACGCGCAGGAATTCGGATTTGGCATGGTAGGTCATGGCGGCATCATCCATAAATCATCTGCGCGCCGGGTATAGCGGTGCAGGCGACGAAGGGAAAGCGCATGTTGAAGGCCGGGCCGGTCTGGGCGTTGGGGGCAATGTCGGGCACCTCGCTCGACGGGGTCGAGGCCGCGATGATCCTGACCGATGGCGAAACGGTGTTCGATTTCGGCCCCTCGGCCTATCGCCCCTATACCCCGGCCGAGCACTCCACCTTGCGCGCAGCCCTTGGCCGCTGGCCCGGCGAAGCGGGGGTCGCCGCTGCTGCCGAAGTGGTGGAAACCGCGCATGCCGAGGTGTTGTCGCGGTTCGATGGGGCAGAGCTTGTGGGTTTTCATGGCCAGACGCTGGCGCATGATCCGGGCGGGCGTGGCACCCATCAGTGCGGCAACGGCGCCGTTCTGGCCGAAGTGCTGGGCCTGCCCGTGGTGTGGGATTTCCGGTCCGCCGATGTGCGGCTTGGCGGTCAGGGCGCGCCGCTGGCGCCGTTCTATCACTTTGCGCTGGCGCGGCGGATGGGGCGGGCGCCCGTGGTGTTCCTTAATCTCGGCGGGGTCGGCAACCTGACCTGGGCCGACCCGCAGTGCCCTGCGCCCGAACGCCCCGGCGCGCTGGTCGCGTTTGACACCGGGCCGGCGAATGCGCCGATCAACGATCTGATGTTCGCACGCCGGGGCCAGCCCTGCGACGAAGGCGGCGCGCTGGCCGCGCAGGGAACCCCTGACGGCGACATTCTTGCGCGATTTCTGGAGCATCCCTTTTTCTTCCGCATGGCGCCGAAATCGCTCGACCGCGATGCGTGGCACGGGTTGGCGCAGGCGGTTGCGGCGCTGCCCGATACCGATGCCGCCGCCACGCTGACCGCCGCAGCGGCGGCTGCCGTGGCGGCTGGCCTGCCGCTGGTGCCTGCGGTTCCGGCGCGCGTGCTTGTCGCCGGCGGGGGGCGGCACAACCCCGTGCTGATGGCCGAACTGGCCGCCCGCCTGCCCTGCCCGGTCGCCCCCGTCGAATCCGCCGGTCTGAACGGCGACATGCTCGAGGCGCAGGCCTTTGCCTTTCTGGCGGTCCGGGTGGCGCGCGGGCTCGCCACCTCCTGCCCCGGCACCACGGGAGTCGCGGCGTGTGTGGGTGGCGGCGAGATCAGCCGCCCGGCCTGACGCGCATCGCCTTATCGGGCCGCCCGCGCCTTGCGGATCAGCGCGACGGTATACAGCACCAGCGCCGCCCAGATCATCGGAAACGCCACTGCGCGGGCCGAACCGAACGGTTCGCCGAACAGGAAAACTGCCGTCAGAAAAATCATCGTCGGCGCGATATACTGCATGATGCCGATGGTACTGAGCCGCAGCCCCTTGGCCGCGTTGGCGTAAACCATCAGCGGCACCGCCGTCACCACCCCGCAGCCCATCAGCAGCAGGTCGTCGCGCAAGGGCCCGTTCCAGAACATCGCCTGTCCGTCGGCCGCAAGCCAGACCACCCCGGCCAGCGCGAAGGGTCCAAGCAGGATCACCTCCAGCGCAAAGCCCTGATTGGGCCCGATCGGAAGGGATCTCTTGAAATAGGCATAAATCCCCCACGACAGCGTCAGGGCCAGCGCCACCACCGGCAAGCGCCCGGTTTCCACCGTCAGCACCGCCACCGCCAGCGTGGCCAGCGCCACCGCGCCCCATTGCAGCGCGTCCAGCCGTTCGCCCAACAAGACACGGCCCAGAAAGATGGAAAACAGCGGGTTGATGTAATACCCCAGCGCCGCCTCCATCGCCTGCCCGGACTGGATGGCATAGACATAGACGCCCCAGTTGAACGACACGAGCAGTGCTGTCACCGCCGCCATGCCCAGCATGCGAGGGTTGCGCAAGGCGCGCATCAGGTCATTCGTGCGCCCCAGCCAGACCAGAATTGCCAGCGCGACCGGCACCGACCAAAGCACCCGGTGCGCCAGCACCTCGAGCGTGGGAATATGTGCCAACGTTTTCATGTAAAGCGGCAGGAACCCCCACATGCCATAGGCCGCCAACGCAAACGCAAACCCGCGCGGGGTGTCGCCGGTGGAGGGGTCGGATGCCATGGCGGGGCCTTTCGCTACGCGGACCGAACACACGTCCCCCGCCGCGCGGGGGCCGAAGCGGCCTGCGGCGCGGGTCTAACCGCTCTGGCCGGCAAGGTCCACTGGCGAAAGGCGGAGCCGGTCAGACGGGCGTGGCGGTAAACCCGACCTCGCCCAGCGCGGCGATCACGGCGGCGGCGGGGGCGCTGGTCTCCACATCGGCACGGCGGGTGGACAGGTCTACCGTGACCTTTGCCTGCGGGTCCAGCGCCACCAACGCGCCGGTCACCGCCGCGCGGCAATGGCCGCAGGTCATGTCGGGAATCGAAAGCTGCATCTTGGTCTCCTTGGTCGGCCTGCCCCCGATCTCGCACCTGCCCGCGCTGGAAGGTCAAGCCCCGCGTTGCGCTCGCTGCGGAGGGGTGTTCTGCATGCCTCAACCTTTAACCACATCTTCAGATAATGCGCGCGAGTTCCGGCAGGCGATGATATCTTAAGACTTCAGTAAGGACACTTGCCGCAGACTTAACCACGATGGTCTGCCGCCGGGTCCCGCACACACGAGGGTCGGTTGGATGGGCTGGATACGGGACATTACGGGCAAGTCGGAAAAGGTGTTACCCCTGATGGTCGGCAATCTGGCACCCCCGCCGCAGTTCGCGCAGATTGAAGCCTATTGGCAGGCGCTGCGCCCGGCCGATGGCGCCCTTCCGCGCCGTGCCGATTTCGACCCGCGCGGCATCGCTGACCTGCTGCACGCGACGCTGCTTCTGGAACGCATCGCGCCCGGACAGGTGCGGATCCGGCTGGCCGGCATGGCGCTGTGCGACCAGATGGGCATGGACCTGCGGGGCATGCCGCTTTCGGCGCTGATGGTGCCGGGGGCGCGCGCAGGGCTTGCGGCGCAGTTGCAACAGGTGTTCGACGGGCCGATGATCGCGCATCTGGGACTGAGCGGGGAAAAGGGCGTGATGCGCCCTGCGTTTGACGGCCACTTGCTGTTGCTCCCGATGCGCGGGAACAGCGGAGCGGCGGACCGCGCGCTTGGATGTCTTGTCACCACGGGTACCGCAGGCCGCCCGCCGCGCCGGTTCGACCTGACCGGCGCCAGCCTTCGCCTGGTGCCCGGCCTTCCGCAGACCGACCCGGCCCGAACCCCGGCCCCGTGCCTTCCCGAGGTGCAGGGCCTGAGCGAACCGCATGCCCCTTTTGCCGCCGCGCCCAAGGGCCGCCCGTATCTGCGCCTGATCAAAGGCGGGGCCTGACGGCCCAGCCACCCCGACCGGCGCCGTCGGCACCAAATTGCCTGCGCAAAAGTCATCTTTGCTTGACATCGTTGCAAGTGCAACCATTATTGCCCCCAACAGGACGAAGGGGGATTCCATGACCACCCATGCCTTGCCCGCCGGCATGACCCGCGCGATTTCCAACATCGGCCCGCACGAAGGATATATGCCCGGTTTCGGCAACGACTTCGAAACCGAGGCCCTGCCCGGCGCGCTGCCCCAAGGCCAGAACAGCCCGCAGAAATGCAACTACGGGCTTTATGCCGAACAGTTGTCAGGGTCGGCCTTTACCAAGCCTCACCCGGAGCGGACGTGGTGCTATCGCATCCGCCCGTCGGTGAAACACACCACCCGGTTCGAAAAGATCGACGTGCCACTGTGGAAATCCGCGCCGCATGTCCTGGCCGACGTGATTTCGCTGGGCCAGTACAGGTGGGACCCGGTGCCTCATGCTGCCGCCCCCCTTACATGGGTTACGGGCATGCGTACCGTCACCACCGCCGGTGACGTGAACACCCAGACCGGCATGGCCAGCCACATCTACCTCGTGAACACTTCGATGGTGGACGAATATTTCTATTCGGCCGATGGCGAACTTCTGGTGGTACCGCAAGAGGGACGGTTGCGCTTTTGCACCGAACTGGGCGTGATCGATCTGGAACCCAAGGAAATCGCGATCTTGCCGCGCGGCCTTGTCTACCGGGTCGAGGTGCTGGAGGGGCCTTGCCGCGGGTTTGTCTGTGAAAACTACGGCGTGCCGTTCACCCTGCCCAACCGCGGCCCGATCGGCGCCAACTGTCTGGCCAACCCGCGCGATTTCAAGGCCCCCGTCGCCGCGTTCGAGGACCGCGAGGCACCATCGCGCGTGATCCTGAAATGGTGCGGCCAGTTTCATGCCACACCCATTGGCCACAGCCCGCTGGATGTGGTGGCTTGGCACGGCAACTATGCCCCGATGAAATACGACCTTCGGACCTATTCCCCCGTCGGTGCCATCCTGTTCGACCACCCCGACCCCAGCATCTTTACCGTGCTGACCGCGCCTTCGGGGCTGGAGGGGACCGCGAACATCGATTTCGTGCTGTTCCGCGAGCGCTGGTTGGTGGCCGAACACAGCTTCCGCCCGCCATGGTACCACAAGAACGTCATGTCGGAATTGATGGGCAATATCTATGGCATCTATGATGCCAAGCCAAAGGGGTTTGTGCCCGGCGGCATGTCGCTGCACAATTGCATGCTGCCCCATGGTCCCGACCGCAACGCCTTCGAAGGGGCGTCAAATGCCGCGCTCAAGCCTGAAAAGCTGGACGAGACCATGAGCTTCATGTTCGAAACCCGCTTTCCCCAGCATCTGACCGAATGGGCTGCCCGGTCTGCCCCGTTGCAGGACGATTATATCGACTGCTGGGACAGTCTGGACAAGAAGTTCGACGGCACCCCCGGCATCAAGTGAGACGGGCCACACCGGCCCCTGCCCCTTTCCACTGACACACAGGACGACCCCGATGGCCAAGGCATTCGCCTCGCAAGGTGACATGAGCGACAAGACAATCAGCTTCACCGAAATCGGTGACGGCCTTTATGCCTTCACCGCCGAGGGCGACCCGAACAGCGGTGTCATCATCGGGGATGACAGCGTGATGGTGGTCGAGGCGCAGGCGACACCGCGACTGGCGCAAAAGGTCATCGACTGCATCCGGGGTGTGACGGACAAGCCGATCAGCCATGTTGTCCTGACACACTACCATGCGGTGCGTGTGCTGGGCGCCTCGGCGTTCAACGCACCGCAGATCATCATGTCGGAAGCCGCGCGCAACATGGTCGCCGAACGCGGGCAAGAAGACTGGGACAGTGAATTCCAACGCTTTCCCCGTCTATTTCAAGGCCACGAAAGCATCCCAGGCCTGACATGGCCGACCACCACCTTCAACGGCCGCATGTCGGTCTGGCTGGGGCGCCGACGGGTCGACATCTTGCAACTTGGCCGGGCGCATACTTCCGGTGACGCGGTGATCCATGTACCGGATTCGAACGTGATGTTCACGGGCGACATCGTCGAGGCGCATTCGGCCTGCTACTGTGGTGACGGATATTTCGGCGACTGGGGTCCGACGCTCCAGGCGATCCGGGCCTATGACCTTGATGCCATCGCCCCCGGGCGCGGCGATGCCGTGGTGGGGCGCGACGCGGTGAACGGCGCGCTGGACCGCACCCGCGACTTCGTTGACAGCACCTACCGCCCCATCGCCCGGATCGCCGCGCGCAATGGCACGCTCAAGGAAGCATGGGATGCCTGCCGCGCTGAATGCGACCCCAAGTTCAAGGATTACGCGATCTACGAACATTGTCTGCCCTTCAACGTCGCCCGCGCCTATGACGAGGCGCGCGGGATCGGCCACCCGCGAATCTGGACCGCGCAGCGCGATCTGGAGATGTGGGCGGCGCTGCAAGGCTGACAATCGGCAACGGGCGACGGGAAGGGGCAGAGCATGACCGCACAACCAAAGGCCCGGCAATTGGCCTTTACCATGTATCCGTATGCCCGGTCGGCAGACCAGTCCGCCCCGACCCGGGCGCATCATCCGGTGGTCGTGGTGGGCGCGGGCCCGGTGGGTCTTGCGATGGCGCTGGATCTGGGGCGGCGCGGGGTGCCAGTGCTGGTGCTTGACGACAGCGAAGGCATTGGCGAAGGGTCGCGCGCGATCTGCTTTGCCAAGCGCGCTTTGGAAATCTGCGACAGGCTGGGGGCTGCGGGCCCGATGATGGACAAGGGCGTGGTCTGGAACACCGGAAAGGTGTTCCACGACGACCGTCTGCTTTATGAATTCAACCTGTTGCCCGAAGGCGACCACGCCTTTCCGGCCTTCATCAACCTGCAGCAGCCCTATTTCGAAAAGTTTCTGTTCGACGCCATTCAGGCCGAACGCGCCAAGGGCGCACCGATCGAGATTCGGGGAAGCAACCGGGTGACGGCGGCCCACCCCTCGGCCAACGGCGTCACACTCGAGATCGACACGCCCGATGGTCCCTACGCGCTGCAGGCCGATTGGCTGATCGCCTGCGACGGCGCACGGTCGCCATTGCGCGGCATGCTCGGGCTCGGCTTCGACGGCCGGGTGTTCGAGGACAACTTCCTGATTGCCGATGTGCGGATGAATGCGGCCTTTCCCACGGAACGCTGGTTCTGGTTCGAGCCGCACTTCAAGTCGGGCGACAGCGCGCTTTTGCACAAACAGCCCGACGATGTGTGGCGCATCGACTTTCAGCTCGGTTGGGATATCGACCGCGCGCGCGAACTTGACCCTGCGCGCGTGCGGGCAAGAGTGGACGCGATGCTGGGGCCGGATGTGGAGTATGATCTCGTCTGGACTTCGATCTACACCTTCCAGTGCCGCAGGATGGACCGGTTTCGCCATGGCCGGGTGATTTTTGCCGGGGATGCGGCGCATCAGGTGTCGCCCTTTGGCGCGCGCGGGGCGAATTCGGGGGTGCAGGACATCGACAATCTGGGCTGGAAGCTGGCGGCGGTGATGGCCGGTCTGGCGCCGGACCGGCTGCTCGACAGCTATGATACCGAGCGGGTGCATGGCGCGGACGAGAACATCCGCAATTCCACCCGGGCAACGGATTTCATCACCCCGAAAACGCCGGTGTCGCGGATGTTCCGAAACGCGGTGCTGGCGCTGGCCGAAACCCAGCCCTTCGCGCGGGCTATGGTGAATTCGGGCCGCCTGTCGGTGCCTTGCACCTACGACGGATCGCCGCTGAACGGCCCCGACGACCCGGCCATGCCTGCCCGCACCCGCCCCGGCAGCCCCTGCCCCGATGCCCCGATCCCCGATGGCTGGCTTCTGGCGGCGCTGGACGGCTTTACCCTGCTGACCCTCGACGCAGATGCCCCGGACCACGTGACTGCCCACGGCATCACCCTGCCCCGTCTGGCGTTGACCGCCAACGATGCACTGCGGACCCGCTATCTGGGCGCGGCACGGGGGGCGGTTTATCTGATCCGACCGGACCAGCACGTCGCCGCCCGCTGGCAATCCTATGATGCCGATGCCGTCGCCGCCGCACTTGGTCGCTGCCTCGGCAAGGAGTGACGACATGCCGCTGATCACTGCCAATAACCTCTCCGACCCCGACGACAGCTATGCCCGCCTGATTGCAACCCATGACGGGCTGACCGAGGCACAAAGCCACGCGCTCAACGCGCGTCTCGTGCTGATCCTGATGAATCAGGTGGGCGACGCACGCACCATCGCCGAAGCCCTGGACCTCGCCCGCGCCACAGCACGTTGACCCCGGTGGGAGAACGCGGAGCTTTACAAAACTCCGGTGCGATCTCTTGCACGAAATCGCCTTCCGCTAATCCGCGCCGTCACCCCATGACGTCCTGCGCCGCGATCATGACCGACACGCCTGCCGCGACCAATGCCGCAGCCACCGCCGGCGGCGGCGCCGCATCGGTCACCAGCCCGTGCAACCCCGCCCATCCGGCAACGCGGACCACCCCGCGCCGGGCGAATTTCGTTGCGTCGCTCACGACCCAGCCCAGTTCCCCGCAGAGCAGTGCGGCGCGGGCAAACTCGGCTTCTTGCAGGTCAAAATCCATGACACCGGCTTCGTCCACCGCCCCGGCGGAGATTACCGCGTGACGCACCGCAAAGCCCCGGATGAACTCCAGCGCCGATGCACCCAGCGCCGCACCCGAATCGCCGCGCAATTCCCCACCGGCCATGAACACCCGGTTGCCGTTCACCGTGGCCAGAGTGCGCGCGATGTCCGAGGAATTCGTGACCACGGTAAGTCGGCGGTGCCCCAGCAATTCGCGCGCCAGAAAGCTTGTGGTCGTCCCGGTATCCAGCATCAGCGTCTCGCCATCCGCGATGCGATCGGCCATGGCGCGGGCGATGGCGCGCTTGGCCGCGGCATTCTCGCGCATCCGGCGGTCGAAGGGGGCTTCGCCGATTTGCCCTGCCAGACCGACCGCACCATGCACCCGCACCGCTTGCCCCGCTTCGACCAGTGCGCGGACATCGCGGCGCACGGTTTCCGCTGAAACCCCCAGTTCCGCCGCCAGTTCGCCGGGAGACAGCGCGCCGCGCCCTTGCAACAGGTTCAGGATCGCGCCGTGGCGTTTGGTCAACATGCGGGAGATGCCAGCTCAAGACGTGAAATGCTGCCCGATCGTGCCCGTTTGCTGCCAGAAAGGCAAATGCTCCGCACAGAAATCCACAGACCTGCGGGTTTTCCGTTGACAGACGTCACACCGCTGCGCGCTACTTCATCGGCGCAAGCAGGTCTGTGCCTGCAAGCGCCGTCGCCGGAATGACTGGAAGGAACCGCCTGTGCGCTTGGGCTGTGCGACTACGAAGGACGTTCAGGCCACTGATCTGGCGCAGCCGAGGTGGTCCGTATGACTGCCGCGCCTGCCCGCCTGCGCGCGCTGCCCTGCTGGCGCGGTGACATTGTCGCAGAGCGGCTGCACGGCGGACTTTCGAACGAGATCTGGAAGGTCAGCGATGCCGCGGGTTCCCATGTCGTGCGGTTCGGGCGCGATTTTCCGGTCCATCATGTAGATCGCGTGCGCGAGGTGATGACGGCCCGCGCCGCCCATGCCGCGGGCTTTGGCCCAGCGGTGGAATACGCCGCCCCTGGGGTGACGGTTGTGGCCTACGTTCAGGCCCGGACCTGGACAGCGGATGACATGCGCGCCTCGCCAGCGCGGTTGGGTCACTGTCTGCGCCGGTTCCACACCGTGATGGCGGCGCGGATTTCCGGGCCGGCGTACATGTTCTGGCCCTTCCATGTCATCCGCGATTACGCCCGCACCCTTGCAGCCGGGGCCAGCGATTTTGCGGCCGACCTTCCCGGTTGGCTAGACCTTTCCGCGCGGTTGGAAGCGGCACAGGTGCCAATGCCCGTGGTCTTCGGGCACCACGATCTGTTGCCCGCCAATATCCTTGAAGATGACCAGCGATTGTGGCTGATCGATTATGAGTACGCGGGCTTTGGCACCGCGATGTTCGATCTGGCGGGTGCCAGCGCCAATGCCGGGATGGATGCCGCCGAATCCGCCGCGATGCTGGCCGCCTATCTGGGCCACCGACCCGACGACGACTTCCTGCGCGCCTTTGACGCCATGGCCTGCACCGCCCTTCTGCGCGAGGCGATGTGGGCGATGGTCAGCGACCTGCACCTGGCCGCCCCCGGCGCCGATTACCGCGCCTATGCGGATGAAAACCTGGACAAATTCGCGGCCGCGCTGGCGCGCTTTCGCAAAACCCACGGGATGCTCTGACATGACCCTGCCCAGCCACGCCCAGATCGTCGTCATCGGGGGCGGCATCATCGGGTGTTCCACCGCCTATCATCTGGCGCGCGATCACAAGGCCGAAGTGATCGTGCTGGAACAGGGGAAGGTCACGTCAGGCTCCACATGGCACGCGGCGGGGCTGGTCGGGCAACTGCGGTCGTCGGCCAGCATCACGCGGGTGCTGAAATACTCGGTCGAGCTTTACAAGCAGCTCGCGGCAGAAACCGGGTTGGAGACAGGCTGGAAAATGACCGGCTGTCTGCGGCTGGCCACCACGGCTGACCGTTGGACGGAATATCGCCGCCTTGCCACCACCGCACGCAGCTTCGGCATGGAAATGGACTTGAGCTCGGCTGCCGAGGTCAAGCGGATGTGGCCGCTGCTGGACGTGTCCGACCTGATCGGCGCCAGTTGGCTGCCGACCGATGGTCAGGCCAGCCCCTCGGACATCACCCAAAGCCTGGCCAAAGGAGCGCGCATGCACGGCGCGCGGATATTCGAAGGCGTGACCGTCACCGGGCTCACCCTGGCCGGCAACCGCATCACCCATGTGCAGACCGACCAAGGCAGCATCGCTTGTGACAAAGTCGTGAACTGCGGCGGCATGTGGGCGCGGCAATTGGGGGCAATGGCGGGCGTCGTGGTTCCTCTGCATCCCGTCAAGCACCAGTATATCGTCACCGAACGCATCCCTGGCTTGTCCCCCGATGCGCCCACCCTGCGCGACCCCGACCGCCGCACTTACTTCAAGGAGGAGGTCGGTGGGCTGGTCATGGGTGGATACGAGCCGAACCCGCAAGGCTGGGTCACCGGCAACATCCCCCCCGACTGGGAATTCCGCCTGTTCGACGACGACTACGACCATTTCGCCCAGCACATGCATCAGGCCATCGCGCGGATACCCGCGTTGGCCGACACCGGCGTCAAGCAGATGATCAATGGCGCCGAAAGCTTTACGCCGGATGGCAATTTCATTCTTGGTCGGGCGAATGCCTGCGCCAACATGTTTGTCGGGGCGGGGTTCAACGCCTTTGGCATCGCCTCGGGCGGCGGGGCGGGATGGGTGCTGGCGGAATGGGCGATGAGGGGTGAGGCGCCGCTTGATCTGTGGGCGGTGGACATCCGCCGCTTTTCGGGCCTGCACGCTGACCATGACTGGGTGGCGGAACGCACGCTGGAGGCGTATGGCAAGCATTACACCGTCGCTTTCCCACACGAGGAATACACCTCGGGCCGCCCGCGCCTGACGTCGCCGCTTTATGCGCGGCTGAAAGCGCAGGGCGCGGTATTCGGGTCGAAACTGGGGTGGGAACGCCCGAACTGGTTTTCCCCGACCGGCGCACAGGACGAATACTCGATGGGTCGGCAAAACTGGTTTGGTCCGGTCGGTGCCGAGCACGCACAGGTCCGCACCCATGCCGGACTGTTCGACCAGTCCTCGTTTGCCAAGTTTGAACTGACCGGCCCCGCCGCCGCCCAGGCGTTAGAGGCCATCTGCGCCAACAGGGTCGCGCGCGAGGTGGGGCGGCTGACCTACACCCAACTTCTGAACAGCCGCGGCGGGATCGAGGCAGATCTGACCGTGGCGCGACTGGCACCCGATCTGTTCTACATCGTCACCGGCACCGGCTTTCGCACCCATGATTTCGGCTGGATCGCCGACCATCTGCCCGCCACGGGTGTCAGTTTCGTGGACGTGACCGAAGGCTGGGGCACACTGGCGTTGATGGGGCCGCGCGCGCGCGACATCCTGTCAGGCGTGACGGATGCCGACATCAGCAACGCCGCCTTTCCCTTTGGCCATGCTCGCGAAATCACCGTGGCCGGTGTGCTGGTGCGCGCCCTTCGCGTAACCTATGTCGGGGAACTGGGTTGGGAACTGCATGCCCCGATCGATGGGTTGGCCAAGGTTTATGACGCGCTGATGGCGGCAGACACGGCCTTGCGCCCGGTGGGATACCGCGCGTTGGAAAGCCTTCGGCTGGAAAAGGGGTATCGGGCGTGGTCGTCCGATATCACCCCCAACGATACCCCGTTCGAAGCCGGGCTCGGCTGGGCGGTCAAGCTGGCGTCGGGCCTGCCGTTTCTGGGACGGGCAGCACTGGAACGGGCGGTTGATGCACCGCTGACCAAGCGGCTGGCGGGATTTTCGGTTGCCGATATCGGCGCGGTGCTGCTGGGGCGCGAGACGATCCTGCGCGATGGTGTTCCGGTGGGGTATCTGACCTCGGGCGGCCACGGCTATACCGTGGGTCTGGGCATCGGGCTGGGTTACGTGCGCCACCCACACGGCGTGTCCGACGCATGGCTTGCGGCCGGGCGCTATGAACTTGTGGTGGCGGGTGAAATCATCCCGGCGCGGCTGGAGATGCGCCCGCTGGTCGATCCGGCCGGGCGGCGCATCCGGGCCTGACGGTCCACGCCGGAAAGCCCGTCCCGGCGCCCGGCACCCGCCCTGTGGCGCATGCCGCCACGACAGGTGCAGGAACCCTATGGCTCGGTTCCGGTTATCCCCAGGTGCGCCCCTGACGCCGTGCCCCGCATGCCCGACACCGGGCATCGGATGCGGTGCGGGTCGCCCTTGGTAACAAAGGAGCTTGCCATGTCTGTGAAATCTTCTGTCGCGCTTGCGGCCACCTGCCTTGTGTTCGCCGCATCGGCCCATGCCCAAACCTCGGCTGTGGCCTGGACTGACCTCAACCTGCGCGCAGGGCCCGGCCCCGGCTTTGCCGTGCTCGAAGTCATTCCCGCCCAGGCGGCGGTGCAGGTGGATGGCTGCCTTGAAGCGGCGGACTGGTGCCGCGTGACGCATGGGGCGACGCAGGGCTGGGCCTCGGGGACCTATCTGACCGGCGACAAGGGGACCACGATTGTCGAAGACCGCACGGCCTATCAGGTGACCACCGTCACTTATGACGGCCAGCGCGACGAGGCGGCGCTGGTTGTCGGCACCGTCGGCGCGATCTTGGGCGCGGCGGTGGGTGGCCCGGTAGGCGCACTCGCCGGTGGGGCACTTGGCGCGGGCACCGGACGGGCCATCGCGCCGGATGCGACAGTCGTCACCTATGTCCGTTCCAACCCGGTCGACCCTGTTTATCTGGACGGCGAAGTTGTGGTCGGTGCGGGCCTGCCGGACACGGTGACGCTTCGGGATATTCCGGAAAGCGAACTGTCCTACACCTATGTCAACGGTCTGCCGGTGATCGTTGAACGGACGGATCGCCGGGTGGTCGCCATCGTGCGCTGATCCGTTTCGGGGCGGCCCCGCCAAGGTTGGGTCGCCCCGACCCTATATGCTACCGTCGCAGTTTCCATGCGACGACAGCCCGTAAAGGGCAGACTTCAACCGAACATGACGGGTGGGTGCAGATGGTACCGACTCCCCGGCTCGAACGGGGGACCCCCAGATCCACAATCTGGTGCTCTAACCAACTGAGCTAAGCCGGCACTGGCGGCGGTTTAGCGCCGCGCTCGGATGATTGCAAGCAGGTTTGGCATCAAAGATCGCGCACCCAGAATTGCGCCACCACATCGCATCCAAAGGAATGACGCGGCTCGGTGGCCTCCAGCGTGAAGCCGTTGCGCGCATACATCCGCCCGGCGGCCCGGTGGCTTTCATGGGTCCAAAGCCGCATCTGGCGGTATCCGGCGCCCTGCGCAAAGGCGAGCGCGGTGTCCAGCATCCGCTGCGCCACCCCTGTGCCGCGCGCGTGGGGCTCCAGCAAAACAAGGCGCAGTTTGGCCACGCCCGGCGCCTCGGTCACCACAAAGATCGACCCCAGTCGCACAGCGCCCTGCCACACGATCCAGCCGCGTTCGCGCGCCCGGTCGTGCCCTGCGACAAAGGCATCGACGATGTCGCGCACCAAGGCAGGAAAGGTCGCGTCAAACCCTTCGTCGCGCGCATAAAGCGCGCCGTGCCGGTCAACCAGCCAGTCGGCATCGTCTGAGGTGAACAGGCGGAATTCGGCGTCCATCCGCGCATCCTCCACGCGCAGGGCCGAATGTCCAGCCACACTTGCGCGGGGGGCCAAGGGGCGCTAACCCGGACCGGCACGCAGGAGGATCACATGGGCATCGACACGCCAAGCGACATCGCCGCAAACCTTCAGATCGGCCCGACGACCGAAGGCATGGTTCGCATTTATCTGGAAGCTGACGGCATTGACCTGCCGCTGGACTTCGATCCCGAGGAAGCCGAGGAAATCGCCGAGGAACTGCGTGCCGCCGCCGAGGCCGCCCGCCGCATCGCAGACAGCGCGGCGCCACGGGGCAAAGGCCCGAAGCGCTGATCCGGCATCAGCCGCCCGACGCGTAAAGCTTGGCCGCGCGCGTTTCGAACGCGCGCACGATGCGCAGCATGGCCTCGTGGAACACCACGCCAATCACCTTTTGCAAGATCGCGTTGCGCAGTTCGAAATCGACCAGAAACTCCACCTCGCACCCGGTCGGGTGGTCGCGGAAATCCCAGGTGGATTTCATGTGCTTGAACGGACCGTCCAGATATTCGGTTTCGATCCGCATCGCGGCCGGGTCCAGCACCACGCGGCTGCCGAACTTTTCACGAAAGACCTTGAAGCTGATGATCAGGTCGGCCTCCATCACCTCGCGCCCGTCGGCCATGGGGGTGCGGGACCGGATGCGCGCGGCGGCGTTCCACGGCAGGAATTCGGGGTAGCGCGCGACATCGGCCACCAGATCATACATCTGGCGGGCACCATAGGGCAGGACGCGGGTCTCGTGGTGGTGGGGCATCGGTCTGGTCTGTTGCGGAACGCATCGCCAAGCCCTATGGGGGAAACAGGACCGGGAAATCAAGAGGCGCCCATGTCGCACATGCCTTATGCCATCGACCAGATGATCAGCGCCAAGTCCATTGCCGCGCGGGTCGAGGCGCTGGCGCGCGAGATCACCGCGCATTACCGAGGCACCGACAAGCTGGTGGTTGTGGGGCTGCTGCGCGGGTCGTTCATCTTCATCGCCGACCTTGTGCGCGAGATCGACCTGCCGGTGGAGGTGGATTTCCTTGAGGCAAGCTCGTATGGCGACGCCATGCACTCCAGCCGCGAAGTCCGTATTCTCAAGGACTTGCGGGGTGAGATCGCCGGGCGCGATGTGCTGGTGGTCGAGGATATCGTCGATACCGGGTTCACATTGCACCATGTGAAGAACCTGCTGCTCAGCCGTGAACCACGCCGGCTGGAAGTCTGCGCGCTGCTCGACAAACCATCGCGGCGCGAGGTTGACATCAAGGCCACCTGGACGGGCTTTGACATTCCCGATGAATTCGTCGTGGGTTATGGCATCGACTACGCCCAACGCAACCGCAACCTGCCCTATATCGGCAAGGTGCGGTTTTTAACCCCGGCGCCGTGAACCCGATCTGGTTCCTGCGTATGGCCCGTTGGGCCCGTAACCCGCCCTCGACGCAGCGCGTGCTGATGTGGGCCGGGGTGATCGCGCTTTGCCTTGGCATCGCGGGGTTTGAATTGCTGTTTGGCTGGCCCGAGGCGCTGAGCGTCAACCGGGGTGGCGTGCCGAAGGTGCCGTTGGCAAGCCCGTGAGGGGGACGTCTTGGTGCTGGACAGTGCCGGGGTGGGCAATACACACTCGCGCCCAGCAACCAAGGAGACTGTCATGCCCCGATGGCGCAATGCCCTGATCGGTGTGGTGCTGGTGGCGGGTGCCAGCGGGTGGTGGATGACCCGGCCCCTGCGCATGGACCCGGCGGAATTCGCCGGACTCAGCGCCGATCCCGCGCGCGGCGAGGCAGTGTTTCATGCCTCGGGCTGTGCGTCCTGCCACATGGCACCGGGCGCGCAAGGTGACGATCGCGCGGTGCTGGCAGGCGGCCAGCGGTTTGACACGCCGTTCGGGGCGTTCCTTGCCCCCAACATCTCGTCCGATCCGGTGCATGGCATCGGCGGCTGGACGGTGCCGATGCTGGCCAATGCGGTGTTGGCCGGCGTGTCACCCGAAGGGCAGCATTACTACCCTGCCTTTCCGTGGGACAGCTACCGCGGCATGGCCGCGCAGGATCTGGTGGACCTGCATGGCTATCTCGCCACCCTGCCCGCGGCAGCCACCCCAAGCCAACCGCACGACCTGCCGCTGCCGTTCCAGATCCGGCGCGGGCTGGGGCTGTGGAAGCTGGCCTTTGCGCGGCAGGGCTGGGTCATCGACCCGCCCGATCTGACCCCCGAGGAACAGCGCGGCCGCTATCTGGCCGAGGTGCTGGGCCACTGCGGCGAATGCCACACCCCGCGTGACACGCTGACCGGCGCGCCCGACACCGGGCGGTGGTTGGCCGGTGGCCCGGATGCCAGCGGCAAGGGCCGCGTGCCCAACATCACCCCCGGCGCGCTGGACTGGACCACCGAGGAAATCGCTTCCTACCTCGAAACCGGGTTCACCCCCGATTACGACAGCGCGGGCGGGCACATGGCGCTGGTGGTCGCGAATTTCGCCCGCCTGCCCGAAACCGACCGGACAGCCGTCGCCGCCTACCTCAAACGCGTGCCGCCAGTGCGCTAAGATCCCGTCGCGCCGCGGCGCGGCATGGAATTGACCCCAAGGGCCCTTTCTGCGAAGCATGGGCGTCACCGGCATCAGCAAAGGGGCGGGCGGACATGAAGGTCATCATCTGCGGGGCCGGACAGGTCGGCTGGCAGATCGCGCGCCATCTGGCCGGGGAACGCAACGACGTCACAATCGTCGATTCCAACGCCGATCTGGTGCGCCGTGCGGCAGACACGCTCGACGTGCAGGGCGTGGCGGGCTTTGCCTCGTACCCTTCGGTGCTGGAACGCGCGGGCGCCCGCGATGCCGACATGATCATCGCCGCCACCCATTCCGACGAGGTGAACATGGTCACCTGTCAGGTCGCGCATTCGGTGTTCGGCGTGCCACGGAAAATTGCCCGGCTGCGCGCTCAGGACTATCTGGAAACGATCTATTCCGATCTGTACCGCCAGGATCACCTGCCGATCGACGTGGTGATTTCCCCGGAACGCGAGGTGGCGCTGGCCGCGCTTCAGCGCATCGCGGCCCCGGCCGCGTTTGACACCGAGGCTTTTCTGGGCGGGCGCGCGCAGCTTCTGGGTCTGGCGCTAGAGGATGATTGCCCGGTGCTGAACACGCCGTTGCGGCAATTGTCGGACCTGTTTTCCACCCTGCGCGCCATTGTGGTCGGCATCCGCCGGGATGGCCGGTTGTTTGCGCCCGATCCGGGCGACCAACTGTTTCCCGGCGACCGGATCTATGTCTTCAGCCACGCCGACGATGTGAAGCGCACGCTGGAAATCTTTGGCAAGGCGACGAAAAAACAGGAACGCGTGGTCGTCGTCGGGGCAGGCAACGTGGGCCTTGCGGTGGCGCAGGCACTGGAATCGCGGTCCGACCGGGTCCGGGTCAAGCTGATCGAACGGGACCGCAAGCGTGCCGAACTGGCGGCCGACGCGCTGGAACGGTCCATCGTGCTCAATGGCGATGGCATGGATATGGAGATCCTGCAGGAAGCCGACATCGACCGCGCCGACGCCGTGCTGGCCGTGACCGACGATGACAAGACCAACCTGCTGGTGTCGGTGCGCGCCAAACAGCTTGGCTGCAAACTGGCCATCGCGCTGGTCAACGACCCGACGCTGGTGCCGCTGATCGCCGCCTTGGACGTGGACGCCTACATCAACCCGCGTGCGACCACCGTATCTTCGATCCTGAAACACATCCGGCATGGCCGGGTGCGCGCAATCTACAGCCTTGGCGATGCCGAGGCCGAGGTGATCGAGGCGCAGGTGCTGTCAACCTCGCCGCTTGCCGGAAAACTGGTGCGCGAGGTCAACTTTCCCGAAGGGGTGTTGGTCGGCATGGTGATGAAGGGGAAAGACGTTCTGCGCCCGCACTCCGGGCTGCGGATCGACGAAGGCGACGTGATCACGCTGTTCGCCCTTGTCGGTGACATCCCCGAGGTGGAGCGCCTGTTGCAGGTCTCCATCGACTATTTCTAGGCCATGACCCGCTGGCCCGCCCTGCCCTTGCCGGTGGTCCTGCTGGGGATTGCGGCGCTGATGATGTATGTCCCCGCGCTGCATGGGGTGGTGGTGCGCCAACATGCAGTGGCGCGGGCGTTCTTTTATTCCGGCACGCTGGTCTTGGCGTTTGCGCTGCTGCTCGGGATTGTCACGCAGGGGTTCCGCCCGCGCAATCCGGCGCGCAGCCATCTGCGCGCGCTGGTCCTGGCCTATCTGATGCTGCCCCCGGTGATGGCGCTGCCTTTCGCGGTGGCGGTGCCCGACACATCGTTCTTCAACGCGTGGTTTGAAATGGTGTCGTCCTTCACGACCACCGGCGCCACGCTTTATGACACGCCGGGCCGGTTGCCGCCTTCGGTGCACTTGTGGCGCGGGCTGGTGGGCTGGGCGGGCGGGTTCTTCACGCTGGTCGCGGCGGCGGCGATTCTCGCGCCGCAGAACCTTGGCGGGTTCGAGGTGTTTGCCCCGGCCTCGCTGGGCCGCATCCGGCTTGAACCGGGGCAAACCGGCGCCAGCACCGACCCCGCGCAGCGCCTGCTGCATCAGGCAAAGCTGGTGTTTCCGGTTTATGCGGGCCTGACCATCGCGGTCTGGATTGCGCTTTCGGTGGCGGGCGACCCTGCACTGGTCGCCGTGATGCATGCGATGGCGGTGCTGGCCACATCGGGGATCAGTCCGCTGACCGGCCTTCCCGCAGCACCATCGGGCGTTGCAGGCGAGGCGGTGCTGGCGCTGGCCCTCGGGGTGGCCCTCACCCGGCGGCTCTTGCCCGGCGCGCCCTATTCCGAAGCGCGCGGACCGCTGTGGCGCGACCCGGAACTGCGGGTGGCCGCGCTGTTTTTGGTCGCGGTTCCGGGGGCGCTGTTCCTGCGCCACTGGATTGGCGCGATTGAAAGCGACCTGCCCGCCAGCCTTGCGGGGGGGCTGAGCGCGTTGTGGGGGGCGCTCTTCACCGTGCTGTCCTTCCTCACCACCACCGGATTCGAATCGCAGGGGTGGACCGATGCGCGGGTCTGGTCGGGGCTTCAGGCACCGGGGTTGCTGCTTTTGGGCCTTGTGATGATGGGCGGCGGGGTGGCGACCACGGCAGGGGGGGTCAAGCTGCTTCGGGTCTACGCGCTTTACAGTCTGGGCCGTCACGAGATGGGGCGCCTGTCGGACCCGTCCTCCGTGGGCGGCGGCGGCCCGGCCGCGCGGCAGATGCGTGGCGAAGGGGCGTTTATCGCCTTCGTGTTCTTCATGCTCTTTGCCTTGTCGCTGGGCGCGGCCAACTTGGGCCTTGCAGCATTGGGGTTGCCGTTCGAACGGGCGGTGGTGCTGTCTGTCGCAGCACTCACCACCACTGGCCCGCTTGCCGGTGTCACCCAACTGGCCGATGGCGGCTGGATCGGACTGGGCGACGGGGCCAAGGCGGTGCTTGCGGCCTGCATGGTGCTGGGCCGGCTGGAAACCTTGGCGCTGCTCGCGTTCCTTTTGCCGGCGGCTTGGCGCCGGTAGGGCAAAACTAGGTCCGTAACGGGCTGTTTTTTGTGCTGGAATCTCCGCCGATCCCGCTTCATAGTCGGACCGCGGGGAGGAGTCCGCGACACCAACGCCAAGAAAAACACGCGACAAAGGCAAAAAAATATGGCTGGCGATAAACAGAACCTGCAGGACGCATTTCTCAACCACGTCCGCAAGGCGAAGATTCCTGTAACGATTTTTTTGATCAACGGGGTCAAGCTGCAAGGCGTGATCACCTGGTTTGACAATTTCTGTGTGCTTCTGCGCCGGGACGGGCAGTCGCAACTTGTCTACAAGCATGCCATTTCCACCATCATGCCCGGCCAGCCCATCAGCCTCTACGAAGGCGAGGATTGAACCGCGAAGCCGACAGCGGCCCCGGCCCCACCCGGGCCTGGGTAATTCACCCCGATCTGAAATCAGATCAGGGGCGGCGCCTGCCGGATCACCGGCTGGCCGAAGCTGTATCGCTGGCAGGCGCGTTGCCGAACCTTACGGTGTGCGGCGCAGAAGTTGTGCGCCTGCCCCGGGCCCAACCCGGCACCTTGTTTGGGTCAGGCAAGGTCGAGGATCTGGAAAAGCGGCTGAAAGAGGCCGAGGTCGATCTGGTGCTGGTCGATGGCCCGGTCACGCCGGTTCAACAGCGTAATCTGGAAAAGGCCTGGGGCGTCAAGCTGCTGGACCGGACCGGGCTTATTCTGGAAATCTTTGCCGACCGCGCGCGCACCCGTGAAGGTGTGCTGCAGGTGGAACTGGCCGCGCTGTCCTATCAGCGCACGCGGTTGGTGCGGGCCTGGACCCACCTGGAACGTCAGCGCGGCGGTTTCGGCTTTGTCGGCGGCCCGGGCGAGACGCAGATCGAATCTGACCGTCGGGCGATCGACGATCAGGTGATCCGGCTGAAGCGCCAGCTGGAACGCGTGGTAAAGACGCGCGAACTGCACCGCGCCGCGCGGCGCAAGGTGCCGTTTCCGGTGGTGGCGCTGGCAGGGTACACCAACGCCGGCAAATCCACGCTGTTCAACCGCATGACCGGGGCCGACGTGCTGGCGCAGGACATGCTGTTTGCCACGCTGGACCCCACCATGCGCGGCGTCGTGCTGCCTGCGCCGAACGGCGGCGCGGGGCGCAAGGTGATCCTGTCAGACACCGTGGGGTTCATCTCTGACCTGCCAACCCAACTGGTTGCCGCCTTCCGCGCCACGCTGGAGGAGGTGCTGGAGGCCGACCTCATCTTGCACGTGCGCGACATCAGCCATCCCGAAACCGCCGAACAGGCGGCGGATGTAGTGGAGATTCTTGGCGCGCTCGGGGTGCGGCCCGATGTGCCGGTGCTCGAGGTGTGGAACAAGCTTGATCTGCTCGATCCCACCGCGCGCGAGCCGCTGATGGCGGCAGCATCGTTGCGGGCGGATGTGTTGCCGGTGTCGGCGCTGACCGGCGAAGGGTTGGACGCCCTGCTGGCGGTGGTCGCCGACCTTCTGGGCGAGGAGCGGCACGCGCGCGACCTGTCACTGCCCTTCGA
>JAUXPG010000208.1 GCA_030683915.1 Gemmobacter sp. | reverse complement strand
GCCACCAAGATCATCCCCGAGGAGCTGGTTCCGGTTCGCATTGTCGGCAAACTCGTGCTCAACCGCATGGTGGACAACTTCTTTGCCGAAACCGAACAGGTGGCGTTCTGCACCCAGAACGTCGTGCCGGGGATTGATTTCACCAACGATCCGCTGCTGCAAGGGCGCAACTTCTCGTATCTCGACACCCAGTTGAAGCGGCTTGGCAGCCCGAATTTCAACCAGTTGCCGATCAACGCGCCGCGCTGCCCGTTCCATCATTTCCAGCAGGACGGGCACATGGCCCACATGAACCCCAAGGGGCGGGCGAATTACGAACCCAACAGCTGGTCCTCGGGCGGGCCGCGTGCGGATGCGGAAACCGGGTATCGGCATTTCCCGGAGGTGGTGGAGGGCGAGAAGCGCAAGGCGCGGGGCGAGTTGTTCGCCGACCACTACAGCCAGGCGCGGCAGTTCTATCTGAGCCAAACCGCGATCGAGCAGGATCACATCATCGAAGCGTTGGTGTTCGAACTCAGCAGGTGCGAGGTTGATGCGATCCGCCAGCGCATGGTGGCACATCTGCCCAACATTGACCCCGATCTGGCCGATATCGTCGCCGCCGGTCTGGGGATGCCCGCCCCGGTTGCCCATCCGCCGCAGCGTGCGGTGATCGACCAGCCGGTGTCGGACGCGCTGTCGATCCTGAAGCGGCCGCCCGGCACGTTCAAGGGCCGCAAGATGGGGATCCTGATCACGGACGGCGTGGACGATGCGGCGCTGGAAGCATTGGTGAACACGCTCAACGCGGAAGGCGCGACCCCTGCGCTGGTCGGGGCACGCATCGGCGGCGTGGTGACAGCGGGCGGGCGCAGCCTGCCGGTGCGCTATAGCCTCGCGGCGACACCTTCGGTGCTGTTCGACGCCGTGGCGATCCTTGCCAGCGAGGACGAGGCGCCGGGCCTTTGCGAAGATCACAAGGCGCTCGAGTTCGTGGCCGATGCTTATGAATTCCGCAAGTTCATCGGGGTCAACGCGGCGGCGCGCATGCTGCTCGATGCGGCGGATATCGACGCCGATGCGCTGGGGGTCCTTCCGCTGGAGGCCGAAGACGACGGCGATGCCTTTGTCGCCGCCTGCGCCGATCTGCGGGTTTGGGACAGGTTCGAATGACGCCGCTTCCGCGTGGGCGAAGTTCCGCTGCGCGGGGAAGACGGCGGGAACGGTTGGTTCCGCAAGCGGTTGGTTAACTGTCCGGTGCATACGACGCGCCGGTTTGGAAAAACAGGAGATAACCCATGAAGAAAACAGCAACTTCGCTTCTCGCACTGGTTCTGGCTGGCTCGCTCTCGAGCGTTGCCTTTGCGCAAACCACGGGTACGGGAACCACGGGTTCGTCGACCACCACCACGGACACCACCACCGGAACCGGCACCAGCACGGGCACGAGCACCGGCACCAGCACCACGACCGGGACCGGCACCACGACCGGGACCGGCACGACCACCGGGACCGGCGCCACTGGCACGGTGACGGGCAGCGGCTCGATGGCCACCCCGCGCGCGCCGGAAACCGCAACCGAGTTCACCAGCCGCACCGGCATGAGCTATGGCGATGTCATTTCGGGCCTGCGGTCCAACACGGACAACACGCAGATGCTGACGGATCTGACGAGCCTTCCTGCCGATGCCGAAATCGTGACCGTCCGGCTGGCTGATCTGAAGGGCAACGCCGCGGAAAATGCCTCGGCCCTGGATCAGGCGATGACCGATCGTGAATCGCAGGTCTCGGGTCTGCGCGCGGCCATTACCGCGAACTCCACCATCCGCCTCGCGCTGGAAGCCGAGGGCCTGCAGCCTGAAGACGTGGTTGCAGTGCACAAGATGGACGACGGTAAGATTGTCGTCATCGTCGACGACCAGGTCTGACCCATCACGTGGACGACCACAAAGGAACGGGGCCCCGGTTGGGGCCCCGCTGCCGTTTCAGGGGGTGCCGATCAGAGATCGCGCATCCAGTCGTCTACCTCGCGCTCGGCGCGGTCGCGCGCATAGCCGTACCGCTTCTGCACCAGACCCACCATCTCATCCCGGCGACCGGCGACCTGTTCGTATTCGTCGTCGGTAATGTCGCCCCATTTCGACCGGGCGCGCCCGGCATATTCTTTCCAGGTACCAGCAACTTGATCCCAATTCATAACGTCTCTCCTGTGACATTTCAGAGGAAGGACAACTGCGGCCCGGCCCCGGGTGTTCCCGTAAATCGCCTTCATGGCCCAAGCACCTGGTTGGCCGAAGTGGCGGCAATCCGCCGTCGACCGCGCACACGCGTAAATTGTTGCGGAACGAGTTTCGGTTGTCTCGCGTTCACTCCCGTAAACAGAAGAATGAGGGCGCAGCACCATGCGAGACACCAGCGTGATGGATCAAAAGACCGAGAACGCGGATGAAGTCTTGAAGTACATACCTTCGTTGCGGGCCTATGCGAGGGGGTTGACGCGAAACGCCGACGATGCCGACGATCTGGTGCAGGAAACACTGGTGAAGGCAATTGCCAACATTTCCAAGTTCCAACCCGGCACCAATCTGGGTGCCTGGCTGTTCACCATCATGCGCAACTCTTTCCTGACGGACGTGCGCAAGCGCACTCGGGAAAAGCCCGGTACGAAGGATTGTGTGTCTGCCACTCCGGTCTCGTACCCGTCGCACGAAACCTATATCACCGGACAACGCCTGTTCGCTTCGATCGCCAAGCTTCCGCCGCATTACCGCGAAATTCTGCTGCTGGTTGTGGTGATCGGTGAAAGCTACGAAGACACCGCCGCGATCTGTGGCTGTGCGGTCGGCACCATCAAAAGCCGCGTCAACCGGGCGCGCAAGATGGTGATGGAGGATCTGGGCACCACCGATATCCTTGAAATTCTTGACGTGACGCCGCGCAGCTGACAGGCGGGCCGGGCGCAATTTGGGTGTCATGCGCGCCCCCTCACCCAAAGGGCATAGCCGGCGGCCAACATCGCCGCGCCCCACAGCAGGAACCCGATGTCCCACCATACCCATTGCCCGCGGGGGGCGGTTTCGTTCACGTGGTGCAGCCCGAGCAGGTGGTGGTTCACCAGCCCCTCGACCAAATTGAACGCCCCGAACCCGATCAGCAGCGCAGCGATGGCGTCACGGCCGCGCCATCCCTCCACACCGTGCTCGCGCGCCGCACGCCAACCCAGCCACACGCCGACGACCACCATCGCATAGGTTGCCGCATGAAACAGGCCGTCCAGCAGGGTGTTGAGGCGCAGGTTTTCGACGGAATCCGGCGGATACCCCGCACTTGTTGCCATGTGGTGCCACTGCAGCAATTGGTGGAAGACGATGCCGTCAAAGAACCCGCCGAGACCGAGGCCCAGCAAAACGCCGACCCCCAAGGGGAACCGAAGGGCGGAACGGGCGGGCAGGGGGCGCAGGTCGGTCACGGGCGGCCTCGGAGGCTGAGGTATCTGCTGCGGTAACCGGCGGAATGACGTTCGGTTCCCGGCTCCTGCGCCGGGTTTCACAATATCTTGACCATCGATATAAAAGGAACACCAGATATCCGGCGCAGGCTCAGCCTTTGTCGCTCTGACTTTGTGGCATCAGGCCGCTGAGAATGTTATCGGGGTCGGGCATGATCGTTTCGTTCTTGCCCAGTTGCAGGATCTCCACCAAGCGCGACCGGGCACGCGCGACGCGGCTTTTGACCGTGCCGACGCGCACCCCGAGGGCCAGCGCCGCTTCGTCATAAGACAGGCCAAGCGCGCCGATCAGCGTCAGCGCCTCGCGGTGTTCGGCGGACAACTCCTCGAACGCACGCAGGAAATCGCGCATTGCCAGCGTGCCGTCATGGGCGGGGCGCACGTAATATTCCGTTTCGTCGCGGCGCCCGGCGTGGTTGGTTTCGCTTTTGCGACTGCGCAGGTTCGAAAAGAAGGTGTTGCGCAGTATCGCCAGCAACCAGGCGCGCAGGTTCGTGCCCGGCTGGAACCCGTGGAAATTCGTCCACGCCTTGACGATCGTGTCCTGCACCAGATCATCCGCAGACGCGCTGTTGCGCGTGAGGCTGAGCGCAAAGGCGCGCAGGGCAGGCAGATGCAGCACGATCTCGTCCCGCGGGTCGCCTTCAGTCATTAGGCGAGCGGCCGCGCGGTCAACTTGCGTCATTCACCAGGCGCCTTTTCTCCGGTTTCACCAGACGTTTGCGCCAGTTTACTGCGCAGCTCCGCGATCAACGTCAGGAAACGATCCGGAATCGGATCATCAAGCGTTGACTGGTATGCGCGGCGCAGGTTGGCGTCAATCTGCTCCTCCAGGCTGGATCGGGCCATAGGCTTCTCCGGCACCTCTTCCATGTACTCATCGGCCTTTCTTGCGCTACCTGCCCTCTTGAGCAGATCTGACACGTTGCGTTTGCGGTTGTCTACCATGTTCATTCAGGACCTCTGGCTCCATTGTGTTGCGTCCCCCAGTGTTTCGGTCGAGGCGAAGAACAGGGCTTGGCTGACAGCCAGCCGGACCTGATTTTCGCTGAAGGGTTTTGCGATCAGGAACGCCGGTTCGGGTTTGGTGCCCGTCAGCAGGCGTTCGGGAAAGGCCGTGATGAAGATCACGGGGGTTCCCGCGAAATTCACCAGAATGTCGTTGACCGCGTCGATCCCCGACGACTTGTCGGCCAGCAGCATGTCGGCCAGAATAAGGTCCGGCTGATCTTGCTGTGCAAGGTCAACCGCCTCGGTCCGGGTGCGTGCAACCCCCGTGACCTTGTGGCCGATTTCCTCGACGATGCTGGCCAGATCAAGGGCGATGATCGCCTCGTCCTCGATGATCAGCACACGCCCGGCCACCGAACTTTGCATCTCGTCCCGCGCGATGGCGATAAGGTCGGAGACGTCCGCAGTCGGTACCTCAAGGATTTCGCCGATCTCCGATACCGAGAAGCCCTCGATCGAATGGAGCAGGATCGCCTCGCGCGAGAGCGGTGTCAGACGGGCCATATGGTGCTGAGCGCGGGCGGAAACGGTGCTGTCGGGTTCGCCCACTCGCGCGCCGGAGCCGCCCCACGATTTGTGCAACGCGTGGAACAGGCTGACTTTCGGCCCGGATGTCGCAGTCAGCATGTCGGGGTCGGCAATGGCCTTTTGCAGGGCGGCAAGGGCGTAGCTGTCGCCGCTTGACTGGTTTCCGGTCAGAGCGCGCGCATAGCGGCGCAGAAAGCGCACATGATTGTCGAGCGGTGTCGCGATGTCCTGACGTAGACCGCCTAGCATAATGGTTCTTTCCCTTTTGGCGTCGCGCGCGGTTGCCAAGCGTTGACACTTGTCTTCGGTAAACTGAACGAATCAGCATTTGTTCCGTTTGTGGCGGACGGGTGGGCGGGGATTGACCGGGTGTGGCGGGATTACCCGGTTACCGGCAGCTTCAACTTTGCCACCACGCCGCCATTTTTGCCATTTTCCATGGAGATAGTCCCGCCGATGCGCTCTGCGATCATGGCAATCGCGCGCAGTCCGAACCCGTCTTGCGCGGTCGGCACGAACCCGTCGGGCAGGCCGCTGCCATCGTCGG
>JAUXPG010000158.1 GCA_030683915.1 Gemmobacter sp. | reverse complement strand
GAGGTGTGGGACATGGTCGCCTTCCTGCGCGAGTTGCCGCGGCTTGACAGTGCGCAATACCGCGCACTGGCGGGCGTGCCGGGCGATTGCACCCATTGCCACGGGCCGGACGGCACAGGCCGCGACGGCATGCCCCGGCTTGACATCCTGTCACCCGCCTACATCGCCGGGGCGTTGCGGAACTTCCGTCAGGGCCTGCGCCCAAGCGGGCCGATGATGGCCATTGCACACCGCATGTCCGAGGCGGATGTCGCCCGCCACGCCACCGCCTTTGGCCCCGCCGCACCGCGCGCCGCGCGGCCCGCCGACGACGGGACCCACGCCGCCCGCCTTGCGCTGCAGGGCGACCCGGCGCGCGACATTCCGGCCTGCCTTTCGTGTCACGAAACCGGCGACCCGGCGATCTATCCGGCGATCCTGGGCCAGCAGGCGGAGTATCTGCGCCGCCAGCTTCGGCTTTTCACGCCCGAGGAACCGGGCCATGCCCCCCGGCGCACCGGCACCGCCGCGCATGTCATGGCCGAAGCGGCCCGCGCACTGACCCCGGCCGACATCGACGCGCTGGCGGACTGGTTGGCACTGGCCGGACGGAGCACGCCCTGACCCGGCCCGCACCGACTGCGGGCCGGGTCAGGGGCAATGTGGGGCCGGGGTCAATCCGGCAGGGCGTAAGCGATGAAATAATCGCCGATCGGGGTTTCCATGAAGTTGTGGCCCCCCGCGTTGATGACCAGCATCTGCCGCCCGCCCACCTCGTACATCGCCGGGCCCGCCTGCCCGCCCGCGGGCAAGGTATCGCGCCACAGCACTTCGCCGGTTTCGATGTCCATCGCGCGGATCAGGTCATCGGTCGCGGCCGCGATGAAGATCAGCCCCGTCGCCGTCAGCACCGCGCCCGCGTTGTTCGGGGTGCCGATGTCGATCGGCAGGTAGGACGGAATGCCGAAGGGCCCGTTGCGCCGCGCCTCGCCAAAGGGGCGGTCCCACAGCACCTCGCGCGTGTCGATGTTGATGGCGGCGATGCCGCCATAGGGCGGTTCCTTGCACAACAGCCCCGTGCCCGGCACCCGCCACCCGGCATTGACCCGGATGGCCCACGGTGTGCCCGCCTGCGCGCTGTACTGGTCGGGGTTTTCCTGATCGCGCCCGCGCCCCTCAAGCGACACAACGCCCAGCCTGTCGGCCTCCTCGCGCGGGATCAGGCGGTTGTAGTTCGGCGTGTCGTTGTAGTTGGTGACCATGATCCGGCGCACCGGGTCCACCGCAACCCCGCCCCAATCCGACCCGCCGTTATAGCCCGGATACTGGATCCAATGGCGGTCGGTGGTCGGGGGGGTATAGATGCCCGAATAATGCGCCTGCCGGAACTGGATGCGGCACCACAGTTGATCGAGTGGCGTCATCCCCCACATGTGCCGCTCGGTGATGTCAGGCTTCAGGACATTGGGAAAATCCACCACGAAGGGCTGCGTGGGCGACAGGTTTTCCGGCTCCACCCCGTAGATCGGCACCGGGCGTTCCTCGACCTCGACCAGAAGTTCGCCGGTGCGCCGGTCAAAGATCCAGAACATCGCCTGCTTGGTGGGCAGGATCAACGCGGGCACCATGCCCGCCTCGGTCGGCATGTCGATCAGTGTGCCTTGCGACCCAAGGTCATAATCCCACACGTCATAGTGGACGGTCTGGTAGAACCATTCCACCTGTCCGGTCGTGACGTCCAGCGCGACCAGCGCGCTGGAATAGGTGTTTTCCTCATCAGACCGCAGGGCGCCCCAGTAATCCACCGACGAATTGCCCATCGGCAGATAGACCAGCCCCAGTTCTTCGTCCGCCGAGGCGATGGTCCACACGTTGGGCGTCCCGCGGGTATAGGTTTCGCCTTCGGGCGGGGCGCCGGTTTCGCCGGGGCGGCCAAGGTCCCATGCCCACAAAAGCTCACCCGTCACGGTGTCATAGCCGCGCACGACCCCCGATGGCGCGTCGCGGTGCTGGTTGTCGCGGACCTGCGAATGCACCACGGCGACGTTGCGCACGATGGTGGGCGGCGACGTGGGCGCATACCAGCCGGGGACGGTGTGGCCCAGCCCCACCTCCAGATCGACCACACCGCCATTGCCAAAGTCGCTGCACAGTTGCCCGGTCCGCACGTCCACCGCGATCAGCCGGGCGTCAAGCGTGTTCATGATGACCCGTTCGGCGCACAGCGCACCGGCTTCGGCGGCGGGGTCGGCGTAATAGGCCAGCCCGCGGCAGGTGGCGTTGTAGGGAATGGCGTCGACCGGCACCTCGGGGTCATAGCGCCAGCGTTCCAGCCCGGTGCCGGCCTCCAGCGCGATGATCTTGTTCATGGCCGAACAGATCAGCAACTGGTCGTCGATCTTGAGTGGCGTGTTCTGGTTGGAATACCGCTCGTCATTTTGCGGCATGTCGCCGGTGCGGAATTCCCACACCTTGGTCAGTTGGCCGACATTCTGCGGCGTGATCTGGTCCAGCGTGGAATAGCGCCGGGCGAAATGCGTGCCGCCGTATGCCCGCCAGTCCGCCCCGGCATCGACATGCGGGGGGATTTCCGGGGCCGCGGCCTCCTGCCCGCCCTGCACGGGCAATGGCACCTGCGGCGGTGCCGGGTCGGCCGAGGGCGGCGCGGCAGGCGGGTCAGCGGGGGCCGCAGGCGCGGGTGCGGCCGGCGGGGATTCGGCTGGCGGTGTCTCGGCTGGGGGCGCTTCGGCAGGGGGCGTTTCAGCTGGGGGCGCCGGGGTTCCGGGGGCCAGCTGCGCCAGCACCGGCGCCACGAACTGCCCCGGCAACAGCGCCAGCAACCCGCCACCAAATGCCAGCGCCCCCATCATCGCCGTCACCCCCGCGATGTGACGGCGGCGCGGAATGGTGGGGATGGTCGTCAAGACCAGCACCAAGACCACGGTCGGGGCGACCAGCCGGGGCACCTGCGCCCAGCCGTTCAACCCGGCTTCCCACAATGCCCAGATGACGGTGGCGACAAAGGTAATGAGGTAAATCCACACCGCCGCCATGTCGCCGCGAAACAGATACCACGCCGTCAGCACCAGGCCCAACCCGGCGGGAAGGTAATACCACGATCCGCCAAGAAAGATCAGATAGGCGCCGCCAGCGGCCAGCGGGACCCCGACAATCACAAGCAGCAAAGCCACGAAATAGCGCCACCAGCGCCCTGCAGATGTCGGACGGTTCGCATAGACACGGGCCATGTGGGATACTCCGCTTGTGACTGGTCTTTCCCCAATGAATGCGCCCGCACATTGTTCCAGCCCGCTTGCGGGGGTGGGGGGCGGCGCGCCCCCCGGTCAGACCTCGGGTTTGTCGAGGTCGGGGATCAGACCATCGACCTTTTCGATCTGGGTTTCATCCCAATCGGGGTCCTGCCGCTTGATGCGGCGCGAGATCAGGTAGCTGACCGGCCAGGTCAGGAACATCCCGATCCCGGCCGCGATGCCAATGGCGGGCCACGAATACCAGCCGCGCACCAGCACGGCGGTTACGAAGCTGCCGGTGATCATGGCGCCGACGGCAAGGGTTAGCACGATGCTGAGGCGGTCCATGACGTGCCCTCCGGTCAAAACGCGGTGCGGCCATCCTGTTCGGTTGGCAGACGGCCCTCGGGTGTCAGACGGTTGACAACCTCGGGCAAGGCGGCGCTCAGGCGCAACAGCAGTTCCTGCCGCGGCATCCCGGTGCGGTCGCTCAGTTCGGCCAGCGTGTCGGGCCCCAGCGCCGCCGCCATCTCGTCGACGTCGATCGGACGGTTGGGGTTGGCCGACACCCAGCTTTCGGCGGCCTCGGACCGGCCCGAGGCGCGGAAATGGTCCAGCATGTCCTTGAGCGCGATCGAGACCGGCGCAGTTGACGTGCCGCCCTGAAAGAACTGCGCGATTTCATCCAGAAACCCGCCGCTCGGCGCCCGTGACGGGGCACCCGGCTCGGTGGTGCGGCCATTGCCACCCCCGGCCTGTTGCGCGCCCGACAGCATGTCACCGATGCGGTCGCGGTTCTGATAGCCAGCGTAGGCCACGAGGCCCAACAGAGCCAGCAGCGATGGCTTGGATCCTGCCATGACGATGTTCTCCTGTCTTGGTGGGGGTCAGGCGCGGCGGCGCATGAACCCCCAGATCACAAGGACGATGATCGCGCCGACCGCAGCCCCGATCAGGCCCGCACCTTCGTTCGGGCCGTACCAGCCCAGGGCCTGCCCCAGAAACGTGGCGACAAGGGCGCCGACGATGCCAAGGATGGTGGTCAGCACAAAGCCCGAAGGCTCGTTGTCGCCCGGTGTGACGAATTTGGCGATAAGACCGGCCAGAAAGCCGATGATGATGGTCCAGATGATACCCATGATGCTGTCCCGCATGTTGATATTGACCCGAACCAAACCCGCGGCACCCCGGATCGTTCCCACAGCGGGCCGGAATTCAACCGTCAGGGGTATGGTCCGGGCCGCTGCCGGGGCCGGGTGAGCGCCCCTTGCGCGCCCGCCCTGGCCCGAGCACGCGCGCCGCGACCGGCGCGCCAAGGATCACCAGAACGATGCGCGTCAGGTGGTGGACGATGACGAACCCAAGGTCGGCACCCGCCGCGAGCGCCAGCACCGTCATTTCGGCCTGCCCCCCCGGCGCAAAGGCCAAAAACCCCTCCACCGGATCGGCAAGGCCGGTCAGCGTGACCAGTTCCGTGAACGCTGCCGCCAGCGCCGCCAACAGCACCACGAAGGCCAGCCCCGCCAGCACAAAGCCGCGCAGTTCGCGCAAGGTGACGCCGACATAATGCACCCCGATCGACACCCCGATGAACAGTTGCGCCACCAAAATCGCCTCGGCAGGCGGGCGGGTGTGGATCAGCCCCGACAGCGACAGCCCCGCCGTCACGATCATCGGCCCAAGGATCGACGCGCCGAACAGCCCGATCCGCTCGGCCCCCTTCCACCCCACCAGCGCGGCCATCGCCATCAGCGCCAGTTCATGCAGCGGCAGGTCGCGCGCCGGCGCCCCGATCACCCCGTCCAGCGACGCGCCATAGAACCCGGTCAGGATCAACGGCGCCGCCGTCACGATTACCGCCACCCGAGTCGCATGGATCAGCGACAAGGCCCGCATATCGGCCCCCGCCTGCGCGCCAAAGATCACCATGTCGGCCAATCCGCCCGGCATCGCCGCATACCACGACGTCGGCCGATCAAACCCCAAACGCCGAAAGAACGGCACCCCCACCAGCCCGATCAGCACGACATAGAGCGGCACAAGCGCAAGGCTGCCCGCCATCTGAGGCGCGCGCGCGATCACATCGGGCGTGATGGCGGCGCCCACGGCCACGCCAAGAATGGTCCGCATCGCCACACCGAAGCTGCCCATGCCCTGCAACCGCGCCCCGGCAAGCGCCGCAGGCAGACACACCGCCATCGGGCCGAACAGGAACGGCAGCGGCAGCCCCGCCCACATGAACGCCCCGCCCCCCGCCGCCGCCAATGCCAGCGTGCCAAGGCGGCCTTGCAGGGATGCAGCCCTTGCCTGCATGTCCGTTCTCCTTGCTCGGCGATGCATCCACACGTATACATCTGCATACAGGTTTTCACAATGCAGGTTCGCGCATGACCGACGACCCCGATCTGCCGCAGGGCCAGACCACCTATCGCCGCCTTCTGGATGACATCCGCACCGGCGCGCTGGCCCCCGGCGCGCGGCTGCGCGAAACCGATCTTGCAGCCCGGATGGGCATAAGCCGCACCCCCGTGCGCGAGGCGATCCGGCAGTTGGAGGCCGACGGCCTTGTGACCCATCTGCCCCGTCAGGGCGCCACGCTGCGCCGGCTGGACGGCCCCGAGGTGATCGAACTTTACGAGATGCGGGCCGTGCTGGAGGGCACCGCCGCGCGGCTGGCTGCCCGCGCAGTGACCGAGGTGGAGCTTGTCGAGCTGCGCGCGCTCAACGATGCGCTGGCGGCGGCTCCGCTTGGGCCACCGGCGCAAGACCTGAACCGACAGTTCCACCGCGCACTGCTCGATGCCGCGCGCAACAGGTTTCTGGTGAAAACGATGGGCGCGCTGCACAAGACCTTGCTCATTCTGGGGCCCACCACGCTGACCGATCCGGTCCGCGCCACGGATGCGGTGCACGAACACACGGCGGTGCTGGCCGCGCTGGCCACCGGCGACGGCGCGGCCGCCGAAGCCGCGATGCGCGCCCATGTGCAGGCGGCCCTTGCCGTGCGCCTGCGGTCGATGCGCAACCGGCCCCTGCCGGATGACGAGGATTGACCCGGTTGCAGCCCCCGCGCCGCGCCGCTAGCGTGGCGCGCGCAACCGGGGGGCTGGCGGTGTTCATGGGCGTGGATGGCGGCGGCACAGGATGCCGGGTGCGGCTGGTCGATGCCGCAGGCGGCGTGCTGGCCGAAGCCGCAGGCGGCCCCGCCAACATTGCGACCGACCCTGACGGCGCACGCGCCAACCTGCTGGGCGCGGTGCAGGCGGCGCTGGACCGTGCAGGCGGCGGCACGCTGGCCGATGTGACGGCGGTGCTGGGGCTGGCAGGCGCCAACGCCCCCGGCGCCAGCGCCCGCTTTGCGGCTGGCCTGCCCTTTGGCCGGGCGCGGGTGGTCAGCGATGCGCTGACCAGCACGGTGGGCGCGCTGGCCGGGCAAGACGGCATCGTGGCGGCGGTTGGCACCGGATCGGTCTTTGCCGTCTGGCGCGATGGTCGGTTCCGGCAGGTGGGCGGCTGGGGCCCGGCCTTGGGCGACGAAGGCGGCGGGGCCGCATTGGGGCGGCGGCTGTTGCAACACGCCTTGCGCGCCGCCACCGGGTTGCAACCGATGACACCGTTTCTGGCCCAGACCCTTGACCGTTTCGGCGGGGCCGACGGCGTGGTCGGCTTTGGCGTCACCGCCCGCGCGCCCGACCTGGCCGCACTGGCGCCTGCGCTGTTCACCGCCACCGACCCCGCAGCCGCTGCCATCCTGACCGAAGAGGCCGCCGCCTTCACCCCGTTCATCGACCTGTTGCAGGCCGGGGGCGCCTTGCCGGTCACATGGACCGGGGGGCTGGGCGCGGCATG
>JAUXPG010000061.1 GCA_030683915.1 Gemmobacter sp. | reverse complement strand
ATGAAGAACGAAGGCCCGTTCATTCTGGAATGGCTGGCCTGGCATCGCGCCATCGGGGTGCAGGATTTTCTGATCTACACCAACGACTGCACCGATGGCACCGACACGTTTCTGATGTTGCTGCAAGACAAGGGTCTGGTGCAGCACCGGGTCAACCCGTTTGTGCCGGGGGGCGCGTTGAAGCCCCAGCATGCGGCATTGCAGGCCGCCGAATTGGAACCGCTGATCCAGAACGCCGACTGGGCGATCTGCATGGATGTGGACGAATTCATCAACGTGAAGCTCGGCGATGGCACCCTGCCCACGCTTTACGCCGCGATGGAGGCAGCCTTGCCCGGCGCGAACATGATCAGCCTGACGTGGCGGCTGTTCGGCAATGCCGATGTCGACGCCTATGAGGACCGCTTCTTGCTGGAGCAGTTCGCCCTTTGCGCGCCCGAAGTCGTGCGCAAGCCGCATCAGGCCTGGGGTTTCAAGACGCTGTTTCGCAACATCGACATCTACAAGAAGCTTGGGGTGCACCGGCCCAAGGGGCTGAAGCCTGACCTGTGGGATCAGGTGCGCTGGCTGAACGGGTCGGGCAAGCGGATGCCCAAGGAGATGTTCCGCAACGGCTGGCGCAGCACCTTGGAGACCTACGGTTATGACTGGGTGCAACTGAACCATTACGCGGTGCGGTCGGCCGAAAGCTTTCTGGTCAAACGCGACCGGGGCCGGGTCAACCACGTGGACCGCGATCAGGGCCTGCACTACTGGTTCCGGATGAACCACAACGTGCTGGAAGACCGCAGCATCCAGTCGCGCCTGCCGCTGTTGCAGGCGGAATGGGACCGGCTGATGGCCGACCCCGATATCCGCACCGCGCATGAAGGTTGCGTGGCCGCCCACCGTGCCAAGATCGCCGAGTTGCTGGCCACGCCGAACTATCAGGCGTTTCACGCCGAACTGACCGGCGCGCGCCTGCGCAATCTCTCGCGCCACACGCCGCATTTCGGATCGGCGGTGTTCAATGCAGGGCCGGGCGTCATTCCCGATGACATCGCCTTGGCCGACCGGCTGCCGCCGGGGTTCTTCTTTTCCGTGGCGTATGACGGCAGCGCGGAACACTGACCAGCGGCCCCCGACTACTTCCGGGACATCGGGCCGGAGCCTTGGCAACGCTCCGACCCGGGTCTTTGCAACACTCCGCGCGCCTTGTCAGTCGTCGTCGATCCCCAACCCCTCGCCGCGGGCGATCAGCCGGGCAAGCAGCGCATTCAGGCGTCCGCTGGCTTGCGGCCCCAGTTCAGCACGCAATGCCCGGTCATAGGCAATCGCGCGCTGGCCCAGATCGGCGAACACTGCGCGGCCCCGGTCGGTGAGTGAAAGGATTTCGGCGCGCCGGTCGCCGGGATCGGGCGCGCGGCTCAGATGGCCCTGGTCCTCCAGCGCGGCGACCGCGCGGCTGACCTTGGTCTTTTCCATATGGGTGATCCGGCAGATGTCGCGCGCGGTCATCGCGCCGAACTTGCCAAGATTGGCCAGCACCCGCCATTGCACCCGCGTCAGGCCATAGGTGGCCCGGTAGGTCGCCTGAAAATCCCGCGACGTGGCCTCTGCTGCCTGATTGAGCAGATAGGGCAGAAACCCGCCCAGATCGAACGCCTCGTCCCCAGCCATGCGCCTGCCTTTCCGTCTGCTTCGACCCTGCCACGGGCGGGCGCGCGCCGCAATCGGGCGGGTGTGCGGATTTGTCGGAAACCCGCCGCATGCGCTCTTGATTTCCGCCCGCAATCTGATCATCCGTCAGCGCGCCCGCCGTCCCGGTCCGGGCCACCCGATGGAGCCTGCCCGTGCCCTTCACGTTTCGCCAAGCTGCCTGTGCCCTTGCCCTTGCCGCCAGCCTTTTCCCTGCAGGCGGTGCCATCGCGCAGCAAACCGCGCCCGCCCCCTTCGTGCCTGTGTTGACCGCGCCCGCACCCTTCAGCTTTGATCTGCTGGCCGACCGTGCCAAGGCGCTGGCCCTGGCGCCGTTCGTTCCCACCCCGGTGGAGCAACCCGAGGTTCTGGAGCGCGTCGATTATGACGCGCATTGGCGCATCCGGTTCCGTCCCGAGGCGACGGTCATGGCGGGCAGCACGCCGGTGCAATTCTTCCACCTCGGCACCTATTTCCGCCAGCCGGTGAAGATGTTCGTCACCAAAGGCGACACCGCGCGCAAGGTCCGGTACGACACCGGATTCTTTGACATGCCCGAGGACAGCCCGGCCCGCATGCTGACCCGCGGCGCGGGCTTTGCCGGGTTCCGCCTCATGCGGCCCGACCTGACGTCGGACTGGATCTCGTTTCTGGGGGCCGCTTATTTCCGCACTGATGGCGCCTTGCGGCAGTACGGCCAATCCGCCCGCGCGCTTGCGCTGGATACCGGCATGCCGACGCCAGAAGAATTCCCGCGCTTCACCGAATTCTACATCGGTGAGGCGCCCGACGGGCGGGTGGTGATCCATGCGCTGATGGATGGGCCGCGCGTGGCTGGGGCTTACCGGATGGTGATTTCCAACACGGAAGGTCAGGGGCAGGTGATGGACATCGACAGCCGCCTGTATTTCCGCGCGCCGGTTGAACGGCTGGGCGTCGGCCCGCTGACCAGCATGTTCTGGTATTCGGAAACCAACCGCTATCAGGCGACCGACTGGCGCCCCGAGGTGCATGACACCGATGGCCTGATGTTGCTGACCGGGGCGGGCGAACAGATCTGGCGGCCGCTGAACAACCCGGCGCGCGTCGTCACCTCGAGCTTTGCGGATGACAACCCGCGCGGCTTTGGCCTTGTGCAGCGCGACCGGGCCTTTGCGAATTACGAAGACGATGGCGTGTTCTATGACCGGCGCCCGGCGGTCTGGGTCGAACCGACGCACGGCTGGGGCAAGGGCGCCGTGCAGTTGGTGGAAATCCCGACCGACGACGAGATTTATGACAACATCGTCGCCTTCTGGAACCCCGCCGACAAGCCGCAGGCGGGCAGCGAACTGGCCTTTGGCTATCGGCTGCACTGGGTGGATCAGGTGCCGGTGCCAAGCGACCTTGCGCGCACCGTCGCCACACGCTTTGCCCATGGCGGCGTGCCCGGCCAACCGCGCCCTGCGGACCTGACCAAGGTGGTGATCGACTTCGAAGGCCCCGCCGTCAAAGGATTGGGCCAGCAGGATGGCGTCACGCCCGAGGTCAGCGCGCCCGAGGGTGTGGAAATCGTCAACCCCTACACCTTGCCGGTGGTGGGCACCGACCGCTGGCGGCTGATCTTCGATGTGCGCGCGCCCGACGGGACCGACACGGTGGACCTGCGCGCCTATCTGGCAAAGGATGGCGCACCGCTGACGGAAACATGGCTGGGGCAATTGCACCCCGCGCAGTTGCACAGCTACTTCCGCTAAGCTTCAGCCGGGCTTGCGGCAGCACGAAACGGGCACGGTCCATCGGTCTGATTGACCGAATTCGGGAACTGAGTGCGCCGCCGCCTTCCAAGCCGAGGCTTGGTTGCCAAATGTCGGTCGGCGCAAGCCCGGAAGGTGCAGGCGCGCCCTGCGCTTCGCGTTTGCGCGCCTTCAGGGTGGCGGCGCCACCTTGTCGGCCATTGCGGCGCCACGTTCACCCATCGGGCGGTCCTTGCCGATGGTGGTATCCTGCGCGGTCTGGTGTTCCATCTCGGCATTGAGTTCGGCCCCGATGATCACCACGATCGACGCGATCCAAAGCCAGACCATCACCGCAACCACGGCACCGATGGAGCCGTACGTTTCGTTGTAGGCGGCGAAATTGGCGGTGTAGAGCGCGAAAGCCGCTGAGGCGAGCATAAGCCCGACAGCGGCAAGCAGGCTGCCCGGCGTGATCCAGCGCCATTTGGCGTCCCGTCGGTCGGGGGCAAAGCGGTACAGCACCGAAAGTGCGGTGACCAACACGAGGGCCATCACCGGCCAGCGCGCATAAAGCAAAAGCGTGTCGCGCACCGACTCACCGGGCACCACCGACAGCACGGCGGGCAGGATCGCGCTGACAAAGATGATGCCTGCCACCAGCAGCATGGCACCGATGGTCAGCGCCATCGACAACAGGTTCGACCGGATGAAGCCGCGTTCGTCGCGTTCGTCATACGCGACGTTCATCGCCTCGATCAGCCCCTTCATCCCGCCGTTCGCCGACCAGAACGCGATGGCCAGCGCGACAAGCGAGGCAACCGAAAGCGCCCCGGAATCGATCGCGACAAGCCGTTCGAGTTGTTCCGAGATCAGCGCCAGTGCCTCTTGCGGAATGGCGCCCTGCAGGCTGCTGACCAGCCGTGCAACATTCGCCGTGTCGGCAAACAGGCCATACACCGACACGAAAGCGGTGATCATCGGAAACAGCGACAGGATGGCATAAAAGGTCACGCCGCCCGCGACGATCATCACGCGGTCGCGGGCGATCTCATCCTTGACGCGCCAGATCACTTCCTTCCACGCCACGCGTGTCAGTCCCGCAGGCGAGCGGGCGAGTTGCCCGCGCCCGCCGTCCCACGGCCCATCCGAAGGCCCGGCGCTGCCGCTTGGCGCCCTGTCCGGGACATTGCCCGCTCTGTCCGACGGCCCGCGCGCCAGATGGGCACCTGCCGCTGCAAGCCCGACGATCAGCGCACCCGCGATCCGGCTCTCTCTGCGTGATCCGCCCATCCGCCACCCCTGCCCGTTCCGCCTGTCTTGCCTGAAAGGGAAACGCGCGATGGGCGCGGACGTTCCCGCGCAAGGCGGGGTCAGCCGCTGACCATGACCGGCGACGCCACGGGCTCGGGCGCAAACACGCGCGCCCGCGCCGCAGCCAGCGTCAGATGCGCGCGCCGGACCCAGTAGACCGCCCACAGCATCAGACCGACGAATTTCAGGCTGTCCTCGAATACCACCTGGGTCTGCGAATACGCGGTGGCCAGATCGACCCCGACCGAAGCCGCCAGCAGCGCCGCCGCCGTATACAGCCCGATATGTGCCCGCCCCGCCAGCGCCGTCCGGAACACCACGATCACCCCCAGAGCATAGACGGCGTAGAAGCCAAAGACGGCGATTTCGGGCACACCGATCCGGGGCGCAAGAAATTCGTGGAACATGAAGAAGTCATCGGCGGCGATCATCACACTCAGCGCGCCGGCCCAGAACAGCAGGCCAAACCGAGCGGGCACATGGTAGGACGCAAAGACGCAGATCGCCCCGGCGGCAAACAGCGCGAACACCCCCAGATTCGAGATGAAGCCCGCCAGCGGCGAAAACCCGAACACCGCCGCAGGGTCTTGGACATAAAGGAAAATCGCGCTGCCGCGCATGAGGATGACAGCGAACATCGCCAGCAAGAACCCGACCGCGCCCCCGATGATCCAGATCGTCTCGGCCGGGCGCAGCGGGGCCTGCCCCTGCGGCGTGTTTGAATGTGCCATCTGCCAACTCCGTCCCGCTTTGCGGGCAAATACAATTCCGACAGCGCTCCGGCCGGATACTCACGGGTCCGGGTCGCCGGTTGGGGGAACACAGATGCGCGTCAGAGGTTCCCTGACATTACGGCGCAGGAAAAAAGGGGTGGACGATGGACGTGCAGGGATCGGAGCCACCGCGCCCCCGGTTGCAGACAGCCTGGGTGGTGCTGGGCATCGCGCTAGTTCTGCTGGCCTATGCGCTGGCGCCGGTGCTTCTCCTGGTCTTTGCCGGGCTGATCGTGGCGGTGGGGCTTGACGGGGTGGCGGCGGGGGTGGTTCGCCATACGCCGGTGCCGCGGTGGCTGGCGCTGCTCGCGACTGCGGCGGTGCTGATCGGCGCGATCGCGGCGTTTGTCGTCGTGCTGGTGCCGCAGCTCGTCGGGCAGTTCGGCCAGATGGCCGACACGGTTGAAAGCATCGTCCGCGCAGCGCTCGCCCGGATTGCCCGGTCCGGTGTCACCCCCGAGGTGCTGAACGACGCCGCGACGCCGCAGGACCTTGCCGGGGTGGCGGGCACGGTGATGGGGCATGTCGCGCGCTGGGGCATGACCACGCTGGGCGCCCTGGCCAGTGTGGTGGTTGTGGTGGTGATCGCTGGGTTTGCGGTGGCGGACCCCGCGCTTTACCGCCGCGGCGTCCTGCGGATGCTGCCCGCCCGGATGCGCCCGCCGGTGGATGACGCGCTGTCGAGCGTGGCGCGGGCGCTGCGCTGGTGGTTTCTCAGTCAGCTTGTCTCGATGCTTCTGCTCGGGGTGACAGTGTCTGCCGGACTATGGCTGATCGGGATCGAGCTGTGGCTGGGCCTTGCGGTGCTGACCGCGCTGCTGACCTTTGTGCCCTATCTTGGCCCGCTGATCGCAAGTGTGCCGATCCTGGCCGTCGCCTTTGCCGATGGGGTCGAGACGGGGCTGATGGTGACGGCGTTCTACCTGACAGTGCAGATCGTCGAAGGCGATATCGTGGTGCCGTGGATCCAGCACAAGGTCGTACGGCTGGCTCCGGTGGTCGCCATCGCGGCGCAGGTGCTGTTTGGTCTGTTGCTGGGCGCGCCGGGCTTCATCCTCGCCGCGCCGCTGACGGTCGTGGGGATGGTGTTGGTGCAAAAACTGTGGATCGAAGGGGTGTTGCGCGACACGCCCTGACCGTGTGCGTCCTGCGCCGGCTTCTCCCGCCGTCGCCCTGCCCTTGTACCACGAAGCCTCCCAAAGCCGCGCGCGGCGCGTTCTTTCCCTCTTGTGCCCACCCCGACCAGCCACTAAACGGTATGGCGGAGCTGTGGCCGAGTGGTCGAAGGCACACCCCTGCTAAGGGTGCAGACGGGGAACCGTCTCGAGGGTTCGAATCCCTTCGGCTCCGCCACTTGCCCTCGCGAAAGCGTTCTCCCCATCCAGCTGCGGCCGGATTTTTCCGTTGTTTTGGGGGTTATGCGGGTGGGGCTCTTAACCGGCATACGCCCGGAAAGGCGCACGGGCGTTCTCTCCGGGCCGATATTCTCCGGACCTGTTAACCGGACACTTTCCGGTTATGTCGTATAAGTATATGTTTTTATGATATATTTCGCCCGGTCCGACACTTAACCTTTGGAATTGCACACCCCTGCCGCGCGCCGCTCAAATCGAAAAAAGAACGGCTCAGACCAAGTAGTCCGACGCATGCGCCCCTTCATATAGCGCCTTGATGGATGTGGCAGCCAAGACTGCTGCACGCGTAGCCGCTTCCTTCAGGTCAAGGACCCTGAATGTATCGCCAATCTTCGCGACCGCATCTATCCGTCGATACTGGTCACCGAACCGTTCTGCATACTGGGCAAGGCCCTTCAACTTTGGGATGGCATCACCGAACTGGATGCCGTGCGGATCAACGATGTCTGCCGTGAATGTGCCGTCGCCTTGTTGACCGAAAAACACGAAGTCTGGCCGCACGATCTTCGGCTCCCCGCCATCGTCATAGATGATCCCAAGCGAGTCCTGGCTGGCTCGCGACGGGTTACGATACCATGCGACGGTGCCTGAACGCCCAAGCTCAGCTCGGACCACTTCGCCCTCCCAGGAATTGAAATCCTCGGGGAACAGGCCCTGCTCATCACAGAGAAGATGTCTCTCGAAGGTCGGGAGGGGTGTTTCGGTGCCATTGGCCTCGCGGATTGTGGTCGCCTGCATCCATGATGTCGGACGAGCAAGGTCCACATCCATCGGATTGGCGCTCATCTCTCTGATCTGGCGATAGACGTCCTGGCGTTCGTCGGACAGATCCTTGATCTCGACGCGGAACCGGGTGAGCCACTGATTGGCGAGCTTCTCGGCTTCAGCCTCGAGCGTTTCACGAACCTGTGGGACCAGGCCCAAGGCTGCGATACTGACATGCGCCTCCATGAGCGCCGTTTCCAAGTCGTCGGTTTTGCCTTCGTGCCGAGCGAGGTAATCGCTGTATGTCGTTGCAAGATCAGGGCTGATCGCCCGACCGGCACGGCGGTAGGCGTCCTCGATGACGGCGTAGTCAGCCTCCTCCAAAAAGTCGTCGAAGGTCATCGCGCCGCCCTTCAGGTCGGCTTTCAGGCTCTTGCCCTCGACTGTCATGACAGATTTTCGGGCGGCCTCAATTTCGGTCTTGTAGCGCGCGCGGATGCCGTTCAGCACTTTGTGCATTTCTGAATGGGCCAACTTCCCCGCATCTGCCAGCAGGCCATCGACCGCCAACTCGTGTGCGAGAGAAGTCAGCCGCTTTACAGGGCGCGCATGCCGCTTCGGCAGTGTCTGTGACGGAAGTGCAAGCAGCTTGTCCCAGACACCCTCGGGGATTGCCGGGTTAGGCTTCAGTTCCACTGGATTGATCAGCACGCGGCGGCCGGGGAGATCGTCGCCTCCATCCCCGCCTGACATCAGCGCCTTGGCGACATCCTTGACCGATGCCTCGTCGAAGAACGGCAGAAGGCAGTCCACCGAGTTCAATCGGTCATTGCCTGGGATCCGGCGCGCAAGTGGCGTCCGCACCATCCGCCCGAGAAGTTGCGTGATGTGCGTCTTGTCCCGTGCAGGCCGGAACGAGACCATGACTTCGGCGCGTGGGCAGTCCCAACCCGTGCTGATGGCGTCCTTCGCGATCAGAACCCGGACCCATGTGGAGTCCTGCACCCGCTCGGGTGAGATGTAGGGCACGCTGTGGCGTCCGAAGGTCTGGGTCGAGTGCTCGCCGAACACATGCGCCACCGCATCTTCGGGCAACTCCGGCCACTGGGTGAAAATCGTGTCCAGAGCCTTGCAATGTCATTGTGATCCGGCGCATTCGGCACCTGCAACACCATCAGCGGCAGCACCACACCGGCGTCGCTCTGCTGCGCGCCATATGCTGCCCATGCGGCAGAGATTTCCTTCAGCTTGTCGGTGCCACGCCGCACCAGCACGGTGTCGAACTGCCCGGCCTCCTTCGGCACGTCGAGGATGATGGTGTCCTTGAGCAGACCTGATGCCTGCACCTTTCCCGAATCCACGACGACGTTAGGCAGAGTCGCGCGTCCCTGCATGTCGGACATGGCCGCGTTGAACCGCTCGACCGTAGCGGAGATGCCCCAGACCACCGGGATGCCTGGCACGGATCCCGAACCGTTGATCAGCCGCTTGACGATGGTGGTTTTCTCGCCCGCCCCGGTCGCTGCGCGCATGCCGCGATGGGCCTCGTCCAGCACGAGGTAAAGCGTCAGGGCCGGATCATCGACGGTGTTCTGGATCGTGTCCCAGATCGTCCAGGAACGGCTGTCCGGCATCGGCAGCGGCGGCGCATCCGTGTCGGCGTCTTCGTCCCGATCGCGACCGCGTACGAGAAGGCTCGATTTGCTCAGCTTCTGCGTGTTCAGGAAATAGATCTTGCCCGGCTCCAGCGCCTCGCGTTGAAAGGTGTTCTGCACAACCACCAGGTCCGAGATCGACAGCCGGTCCGATGCTTCGAGCAGCCGATACCGCGACTGTTCGTTCAGCGAGGGATCGTCGCTGAACCAGATCACCACAGCGCCCGGATCGGGCTCGATGTCGTAGTTGTCGTCACCGTGGAACAGCGCCTCGAACACTGCCGCCGCCATGACAGTCTTGCCCGCGCCCGTGGTCGCCGTCAGCGAGAAGGCGTGCTTGTCGCCATCCTCGCGCCAGCGCTTCGACGCCTTCTTGAGGTTCACCAGAACCTTGCCGACGGCCTCTTCCTGATAGTCCTTGAGGGTAAACTTCATGGCTCAGCGGCCCATCGAAAAGCGGAAATTGGAAAGGTAGGACTCGTAGAGCCGTACCGGCTCGACCCCGTCCGGCAGCGCGCGGGCCACCGCCTGGAAACGGCGGTCGTCGTCGGTGACCACATAGGCAACGCGGAGTCCGCCTTGCGCCGCCACGGCGTCGCAGAATGCGCCTGCGCGGTCCAGGTCGACCAGCAGCCCATAGGTATCGGCCACAGCCCAACCACCCTCTGGCAGGTCGTCGATCCGGCGTCCCTCCGACCCCGCCCGCATCCACAGCAAGGGCGCGATGCGCTTGAAGGCGAAGTTCGCGCCGACAGCGACATGGGATTCGTAGGTCAGTGTGAAGAACTCGGCGTTCTCCTCGAACCCCTCGGCCATCGGAAATTCATCGGTGAACTTGTAGTCGCCCTCGATGTCCTTGCCCTCCGGCGTCTTGCCGGTGATGGCGGCGGCGATCCGCGGCTTGGTGATGTAGTCGCAGATGCCCCACTTCTCCCAGTCAGGGTCACCCGGACGCAGGTCCGCCTTGCGCAGGGCCGCCTGCTCGTCGGCCGCCACTTCGTTGTTGGTCACCGAGATGCACTGCCGCCGCCCCCCGTCCTGACGGTTCAGCCGCATGACGGCGTGGGCTGTGGTGCCGGAGCCCGCGAAGAAGTCGAGGATCACGGAATTGGGCTTATCCTTGACGAAGAACCGTAGTGCATCCTCTACAGCGAACAGCGCCTTTGGATATGGGAACTTTCTGCCGGGTAAGAATACACTGATCAGTCGAGGGGGCGTTGTTGCAGAACTCTCGCCGTGAAGGATTCACATCGCGAATCCATGCGGTTAGACGGGTGGCATGAGCAAGCCCAAGCCCGCCCGCTACCGCACCACTAACTGGTCTGACTACAACACTGCGCTCAGGAAGCGCGG
>JAUXPG010000196.1 GCA_030683915.1 Gemmobacter sp. | reverse complement strand
CAGCGCAAGGGTGCCGCGCGGGATTTCCCGGCCGAGATCGTGGACGAAGCCGCGCGCCGCTTTGCCGCTATGGATGACGCCCGCCGCGCGCAGCTCGCGGGCAATGTGGTGTTCGGGCTGCCGGGCGCTGCCGAATCCTTCACCTTGGCCGACGTGCACCACCACATCGCGGAATACGACGGGATCAGCGCCGAGCGGTTGCGCGCCCATCTGATCGATTTTCTGGCCGAGGTGACGCCGTTGGCGCAAGACCTAGGGATGCGGCTTTGCTGCCACCCCGACGACCCGCCGTTCCCGCTGTTGGGCCTGCCGCGCGTGATGTCGACCGAGGCGGATTACAAGCTGCTCATGGATGCCGTGGACCTGTCGGCCAACGGCATCACGCTGTGCACCGGCAGCCTTGGCGCGCGGCCCGACAACGACCTGCCGGGCATGATGCGGCGGCTTGGCGCGCGGGTGCATTTCCTGCATCTGCGCAACGTGACGCTGGAAGGCGACCAGATCCGCAATTCGTTCTTTGAAGCGATGCATCTGGAAGGCGGCACCGACATGGTGGCGGTCATTGCCGCCGTGCTGGCCGAAGAACGCCGCCGCCGTGCGACCGGGCGGGCCGATTGCAGCATTCCGATGCGACCCGACCACGGACAGGACATTCTTGATGACCTGCACCGCAGGGCGCAGCCCGGCTATCCGGCAATCGGCCGGCTGCGCGGACTGGCCGAATTGCGCGGCATCATGACGGCGCTGGAACACCCCTCCACGGCGGTCGCCTGAGCTATCCAAGGGCCTTGCGGCAACAGTCGTGCAAAGTCCGCACATAGCGGTTGGTGCCCAGAAACGCGGTATGGGCGAACCACAGCTTCATGGGTTCCATCCCGGTCAGAACGCGCCGCAGCACGCGGTGGCCATCATCTTCGATCGCCCATTCCGGCAACACGCCATAGCCCAGCCCTTCGGCGATCAATCTGGTGATGCTGGTGGACCCGGAAACCGACGTAGCAACCCGTGGCGGGGCACCCATCTGGCGCGACAGATAGTCGATCGCGCCGGTGCGGACGGGCTGACCCGGTTCGTAGGTCACGAAAGGCCGGTCGCGAAACACCGCAAGGTCGCTACCGTCTTCCGGTATTCCCCAGTCGACAGGCCAGACCAGCGCAAGGCGGTAGCTGCCCAGCAAATGCTGGGAAATGGCGGGATGGCTGAAACTTCTTTCGCTGACGGCGGCATCCAGCGCGCCATCCATCATCATGCGTTCAAGCGTGGTGTCGCGTTCAAAGAACGCCAGTTCCAGATCGGGGGCATGGACGCGGAAATCCTGCAGGATGCCGGGAAAGAAATGATGGAACAGCGCCTGCGGCACCCCCACCCGCAGCACCGAACGCACATCGTGCAGCAGCACCGAGATACGTGACAGGATGGTATCAAGTTCTCCGCCAAGCGAGGCATGCAGCGCCCGCCCCTGCGGCGTCAGGGCGACTGACCGCGACCCCTTTTCCGCCTCGACAAGCCGGGCGCCATAAATCTGTTCCAGCCGGCGAACATGGTTTGCAGCGGATTGATACGAGATGTTCAGTTCCCGTGACGCGGCCGAAAACGACCCCGAGCGCGCGACCAGATGAAAGGTCTGCAGCAGCGAGATGTCGATTTTGGGCCGCCGGTCGTCAGCCTTGTCTCCGTCTTGCCGCGCCACGCCATCCCCCGTTGTCAGGCCGCGTGTCCGGCCATCCGTTCCGGCGCCAGAAGACCGAAGAACGCCGAACGGCGCAAGTGACCGGGGCGCAGGTCGCCGGGCGCGATCAGGCCGGGGGCGACCTTGGCTTGGCGGATCAGGTCCAGCGTGGCGCAGACATGCGCGGCGGTGACGGTGGATACCGCGCTGACCGGAGCGCCGGTTGCATCACGCGCCGCGTGCGTGACATGGGTGGCAAAATGTTCGGCTGACGCGCTGCGGCGGCGAATGGCGATCAGCACGCGGTCCTCCTCGGTCCGGGGTAGCGCGGTCGTCAGCAGGCTGCGGAACTGATAAAGCCGCTTGCCGAGCGCCATGTCGTCCAGAAGAAACCGGATGTAATCCAGATGGCCCGGGTGGCGCAGGGTCTTGAACACCAGCCCTCCGATGCGCCCGCGCCAATCGCGCGCCAAGGCATCCAGACTGCCAGCGGTCGTAAATGCCTCCAGACGCTGGCCGGCCAGATGCACGGTTTCCTCCTCGGACAGCGGCGGCAGGTCTGCCAACTGCCCGCACCGGATGGCAAGGCAGCGGGCGGTGTATTCTGCGACCAACCCCTCTATCCCCCAGATATTGGCATAGCCTAGCCGGTTTGCCGGTTGGGCCGGCAAGACGCCGACGAAAACGGTGATCTCGTCCTCCGGGTGCGCCGCGTCCAGCGCCTCGGCGGCAAGCGCGGTCACCCAGCCGGGTGCCAGACCACACCCCGGTGCCAGCGTGACACGTGCCGCCATCGCCGCATCCGCCAGACGCGCCACGGCAGCCCCCGAGGCCGCGCTTTCCGCGATGTCAAGATAATGGCAGCCCGCAGCAATCGCCGCACGGGCCACGTCTGCGCCGGTCAGCGCCGCGTCTGCCAGCACAACCGCCGCCTGCCCGCGCAGCGCCCGGGCCAGCGCCTCGGACAGGGCCCCGGTCAGGGGTGGGAGCATCGGCACGCCGGGCGGCGCGGCACCTTCGGCATCGCGCACCGCCAAGGTGGGCGCAAACTGCGGGTCTTCGGCAAACCCCTGCGCGATGCGCTGTGCCATGCGGCCCGAGCCAAGGATGAGAACCGGATACCCCATCGCCCTATCCATGAAACCGCGACAGGAACCCGCGCAGACGGTCCGATCGCGGATTGCGCAGAATGTCGTCGGCACTGCCCTGTTCCGCGATGCGACCCTGTTCCATGAACAGCACGCGGCTGGCGATATCGGCGGCAAAGCCCATTTCATGCGTGACCAGCACCATCGTCATGCCGCCTTCGGCCAGACGTCGGATCACGGCCAAGACTTCGCCGACCAATTCCGGGTCCAGCGCCGATGTCACCTCGTCAAGAAGCAGGACCACGGGTTTCATTGCCAGCGCCCGCGCAATCGCCACTCGTTGCTTTTGGCCGCCCGACAGATGCGACGGGTAGGCGCGCGCCTTGTCGGCGAGCCCGACCTGCGCCAAAAGGTCCAGTGCCAGCGCCTCGGCCTCGGCCCGCGACTGGCCGCGCACCAGCCGGGGGCCCTTGGTGATATTGTCCAGCACGCTCAGATGCGGGAACAGGTTGAAGTGCTGGAACACCATCCCAACCTCGCGCCGCAATTCGCCGGTGCCGATGCGCGCCCCCTTCCCGCGAAACCGCGAGGTCACTTCCTGCCCGCGAAAGGTGAAGCGGCCCGACGTGGGGATTTCCATCATGTTCAGACAGCGGATCAGCGTGGATTTGCCCGATCCCGATGGCCCGATGACACCCAGAACCTCGCCGGGCATCAGGTCAAGGTCGATGCCCTTGAGCACCTCCAATGATCCGAAGGATTTTGTCAGGCCGCGCACGGCGATCACGGGTTCGGTCATGACGGTGTCCTCAGTCGCTGCGCCGCATGCGCCGTTCGAAATGGTCCGCGATCTGCGTCAACGGGAACAGCATGACGAAATACATCACGGCCGCGAGGGTATAGGCCTCGAGCGGGCGATAGGTTTCCGAATTCACCACCGATGTCATGTAGGTCAGTTCCGCCACCGAGATCGCGTAAAGCAGCGACGTGTTCTTGACCTGTATCACCGACTGGTTGATGAACGCGGGCAACATTTTCTTGATGGCTTGCGGCAGGATGATGTGGGTCATCGACTGCACGCCCGACATGCCCACCGCCGCCGCCGCCTCGCGCTGACCTTTGTCGATGGCGTTGATGCCGCCGCGAAAGATTTCGGAGTAGAACGACCCGACATATAGCGAAAGGGTCAGCAACCCCGCTGTGGTGTTGGAAATCGACACCCCCAGCAGCATCGGCAAGGCGTAATAGGCCCACAGGATCTGCACAAGAAGCGGCGTGCAGCGGAACAGTTCCTGATAACTGCGCGACAGGATGCGGAGGGCCGCAAACCGCGACAGCCGTGCAAAGCAGGCCGCAAGGCCGATAATGACGCCAAGTACAATGGATCCGACGGTATAAAGAAACGTCGTCCAGACCCCGATCAGGAACAGATCGAAGGACTGCATGACGGTAAAGAAATCCCAATTGTACATGCTGTCCCTCTGCCTGTTGGTCCGGCCTTCGGCGCGCGGGCCAGATCGGGCCCGCGCGTGGCGATCAGCCGTTGATGTCAAAGCCTTCGGGCAGATCGTCAAGTCCGATGCCAAACGGCTCCAGCCCCATCAGGATCCAGGTCTGGTTGTTGCCGACACGGCGGTTGTAGTCGGCCCATGCCGACACAAAGCCGCGCCACACGTCGTCGGAGTTCTGGTTCATCCCGATGACCGACGGCGACGACAGAATGGGCTGCGGCACGTAAACCTTGCCGATTGCAGCGTTCTTTTTGGTCATCACCATGCTGTTGAAGACCGTGTTGATGATCGCGTCGGCCTTGCCGGTGGCCACGGCCAGCACCGCCTCGTCGCGGGTCTTGAAGCGCAGGATATTGGCCTTGGGCAGATATGCCTTGGTGATCTGGTCCTGCGACGATCCAAGATCGACCGCGATTGTATAGGCCGGGTCGTTCAGTTCGGCCCAGCTTTTGTCGGCAAGCTCGGGCTTGGGGGAAATGATGGTGAAGCTGTTGTAATACGTCGGCGCCGAGAAATGCACGGCCAGCGCGCGCTTGGGCAATGCGGTCAGCGCGAACGCCAGATCGACCTTGCCGGACTGCACATCGAGGATGGAGTTTGACCAGCTCGATTCCACCACCTCAAGCTTGACGCCCAGTTCTTCGGCCATGTTCTTGCCCATCTCGACGACAAAGCCGCGCCATTCGCCGGTGCGCGGGTCTTTCGAGAAATAGGGGTCTTCGTTCAGGATACCCGCAACGCGCAGCACGCCCCGGTCGCGAATTTCATCGACGGTCGACTTCTGCTGCGCTTGGGCGCCACCAAGCGCGGCCGCAAGGGCAAGGGCTGCGGCAGTTGCGCTGACAGCCAGTTTCTTCAGGAACATTGTCACCTCCGTTTTGGGCGCGACAGGTCGCGCGGGGTCTGGTCGGCAGATCTTGTCCCGGCCTTCTGCGGGGCCGGCACCTCTATAGCGCCCGTTTTGCAGCTGGCGATCAATACAAGATAACAGACCGAACCTATAAAGCCTCTTGAAGCTATAACCCCGCATTTCGCCAAAACTTACTTAGTTTCATGCTGCATGCAAATAATGTTGTAGGTGAGCCGCGCATTTTTGCATCGCGGGTTGCGCGCCTTGGGTCTAGCGTTGAAGCGACTAATGCGGCGTGCCGCCGTCCCAGCGCAACAGCGAGGCCCTTGCCCGTGACCTTGAAGCACGAGTTCGACGTGGCGATAGCCGGGGCCGGAATTGTCGGGGCGTCCGTCGCGTGGCATCTGGCCGGGGCCGGTCTGACCGTGGCGGTGATAGATGCGACCGGCCCGGCTGCCGCAGCATCGGGCGCGTCGGACGGCGCGGTTTCCGTGGCGTCCAAGAAACCCGGCCCGCTGGCACGCCTTGCCTCGGCGTCGCTGAACTATACGCGCGCGTTGTCCTGCGGCGGGCCGCTTTCGCAGGCATTCCATCCCAGGCCGTCCTATGTCTTTGGTCAAGGCGCGGCAGAACTGGAGGCGATGGATGCGCTGATCGCAAAACTGGCGCAGATCGACGGGCCGGTGCGCGTAACTGCGGATGGTGGGCGCGACCTGTTGCCCGGCCTTGGCGCAGGGGTTGACCGGCTGGTGGCGCTGGAGGGCGAAGGCCACATGCCCGGCCATCTTGCCGTGCGCGCCTATCTGGATCGCGCGGGGATTGCCCGAATCTGGCCGGCCCGAATTGCAGGGATCTCGGCTGACGATGCTGGCGTAACGCTGGATCTGGGCTCGCGCCATTTGCGGGTGGGCCGGTTGGTCGCGGCCTTGGGGGTTGCAACGCCCGAACATTTCCCCGACCTGCCGATCACCCCCCGCGCCGGCCAGCTGTTCATCACCGACCGGGGGCGCGCGGGCGCTTTGCCCGGCGCGCTGACGGCTGCCGGGTATCTGCTGGCCAAGACGCACTCGCCCGGCGCGGCAACGCTGCCGCCCGTGGTGATCGACCCGCTGACGACCGGGCAATTCATCATCGGTTCCAGCCGAGACGCCCACGGTGATCCGGCGCGGGTGGATTTTGCGACGCTGCGCCAATTGTTGATGCGTGCGGTCGCGGCGTATCCGGCGCTTGCCGACCGCCGGGTGATCCGGGCCTTTGCGGGCATCCGCGCCGCAGTGGCAGACGGATTGCCTGTTGTCGGCCCGTTGGCGGATGCGCCGCGCATCGTGATGGCGACGGGGTTCGAAGGCGACGGCATTTGCCTGTCCGCGCTCATCGGCGCCGAGGTGGCGCGCATGGTGCAGGGGCTTGCCCCGTCGGATGCCGTCGCGGCCGACCTTGCCGCGCTGTC
>JAUXPG010000439.1 GCA_030683915.1 Gemmobacter sp. | reverse complement strand
GGTGGACCCGTGGCGGCAGACCCGGCCAAGGCCGAAACTCCGGAGGACAGTGATGCCCGAGCTTGACATCCAGATCGGTGGCCGCAGCTTTCAGGTGGCGTGTCAGGAAGGCGAAGAGCTGTTTTTGCGCACTGCCGCGGGGCTGCTTGATGCCGAGGCGACGCCGCTGATGGCGCAGGCCGGGCGGATGCCCGAAGCGCGCATGTTGCTGATGTCGGGGCTGATGCTGGCCGACCGGCTGGCCGGGGTGGAGGAGCAGTTGCGCATCGCTGAAACGCGGCTGCGCGAGATCGAGGCGCGCCCGCGCCCGGCGCCCGAGCGCGTGGAGGTGCGGGTCGAGGTGCCGGTGGAGCGCGTGGTGGAGGTGCCGGTGGAGATTGCGGTGCTGCCGCCGGGCCTGGCGGACCGCTTGGCGCGGATGGCCGCCGAGGCCGAGGCCCTGGCCGACGCGCTGGACGCGCAGACCGCCGGCGCGGTCTGACCGAGCGCGCGGCGGGGGTTGGAGTTGGGCGTGCAGCTGCCGCCGCCCCCGCAGATCAGCGCGCGCCAAGCCCGTCGGGCAGTTGGATGCGTGCGACCTGTTCGGCAATCGGGTCCACCGACAGCGGGTGCAGGGCAGATTCGTGCGCGTCGGGGTTGCCGATGGATTGCCAGCGCCCGCCCTTGAAGATTTCCAGCGCAGAGAACTGCGCCTTGTAGCCCATCTTGCGGCTGCCGGGCACCCAATAGCCGAGATAGACATAAGGCAACCCGGCCTCGCGCGCGATGGCGATGTGGTCAAGGATGACCCATGTGCCAAGGCTGAGGTGGGTGCGGTCGGGATCGTAGAAGGAATAGACCATGCTCAGCCCGTCATCGAGGATGTCGGTCAGGCAGACGGCGATGAGCGGGCGCCCGCGTTCGCCGGGGTCCGGCGGGCGGGTGTATTCCACCACGCGGGTGCGGATCGGCGTTTCCTCGATCATGGCGGCGAATTCGAACACGTCCATGTCGGCCATGCCGCCATCGGAATGGCGGCTGTCGAGATAGCGGCGAAACAGCGCATACTGGTCTTCGGTGGCCCAAGGCGAGGTGGCGTTGCGGCGCAGCGCGGCGTTCTTGCGCAGGGTGCGGCGCTGGGTGCGGCTGGGTTCGAAATCGGCCACGCGGATGCGGGCGGACAGGCAGGCCGAACATTCGGCACAGGACGGGCGGTAAAGCACGTTCTGGCTGCGGCGAAAGCCCTGTTTTGACAACGAATCGTTCAGCCGGTCGGCCTGATCGCCCTGCAGCGCGGTAAACAGCTTCCGCTCCATGCGCCCATCAAGATAGGGGCACGGTTGCGGAGCCGTCACATAGAATTGCGGCGCGATGGGCAGGGTATGGCGCATGGGGACCCGGAGTTTTCGGGGCGCAGGCTAGCAACCTTGGGGCGCGGTGCCAAGGGGGATGCAGCGCCCGTCGGGCGGCGGTCGGCGGGAAAGGCCCGCGGCGTGCCGCGGGCCCGCGCCTTCAGGCCCCGTCGGCGGGGCGGTTGATGGCCGCGCTGCCCATGACGATGTCGGTCAGCGACTGGCGGCGCGCGCCCGTCAGCATGAGCACCACCGACACCACCTGCGGCAGCACGAAGGACATCGAGAGGGTGTAGCCCAGCGTGTGCAGCGCGGCCTGCGCGAGGTCGAACCGGCGGCCGGTGCGGTCGCGAAATTCAATCCCCATCAGGCGGTGGCCCCATGTGGCCGAGCGGTTGGTCAGGGTGATGGTGCGGTAACTGAAATCCATCACGAGCCAGATGAGCGGCAGGAAGAACAGCCCGATGAAGGCCGTCAGCAGCACGCCAAGCGTTGTCAGCGCCGCGACGATGGCAAGGTCTGCCACCCATGCGGCAAGGCGCTTGGAGGCGACCCCGGCGTAGAAATCCGGGCGCAGGTCGGGGTCGGGCAGGCCGGAAGGGGGCGGTGCATAGGTCATGGCGCGGGGTCCATCGGGCAAGGGTGCGCCCGGACCTTTGCAGGGTCCGGGCCGGGGCGGGAGGGGAAGGCCGGGCCATGCGGCCCGGCGCGGCGGGGTCAGTAGGCGCCCGATCCTTCGGTCGCCGCCGGGGGCGCCTTGCGGGCGGCCTGGGCGCGGTCTTCCATGAAGGCGTCGAATTCCTGCTTGTCCTTGGCTTCGCGCAGACGCTGGAGGAAGGATTCGAAGGCCTGCTGTTCATCTTCCAGACGGCGCAGGGTATCGGCCTTGTAGGCGTCAAAGGCCGAGTTGCCCGAGGGGCGCATCGCGTTCATGCCGTGCCGGGCCATGTGGCCGCGGTTGGCGCAGCGGGACATCTTGAACATGTCTTTGTCTTTGCTCCAGCGGTTGGTGAGGGTGATGTAGGCGACCAGCGCAAGGCCGACCGGCCAGAAGACCACGAAGCCGAGCACCATGGCGGCAATCCAGGCGGCGCGGCCCTTGGCATCCATCCAGTCTTCGGCGCGGCCGAGCCACGAGCGGCGCGGGGCGGGCAGGGTGTAGTCGGTCATGCGGGTCACTCCCTCGGGGTTCGGTGTTGATGTGAACGTCTTTCACATCACCAAGATCGGAAGTCCGCGGGGCAGAATCAAGGGTGTATGTTAAAGAAATTCACATACGCAGGTGGAATGCTGCAAGAGGCTGAAAACGCTTGATTTTGCAGGAGGTTCAGGCGGTGAAGTCCGCGCGTGTGGCGCCGGTGAGGCGCAGCAGCGTGTCAGGCGCGATGGCGAAAACGTGGCGCGGGGTGCCTGCGGCGGCCCAGAGCAGGTCGAACGCGAACAGGCGCGGGTCGATCCAGACCGGAAGCGCGGTCAGGTGGCCCACCGGGGCGACACCGCCGATGGCAAAGCCGGTTTCGGCACGGATCAGCGCGGCGTCGGCCTTGCCCAGCGGTTCGCCGGCAAGGTCCGAGGCGCGCGCGGGGTCGACCTGATTGCCGCCTGCGGTGAGGAACAGCTTGACATGCCCCGACTCCAGCCCGCGGAAGATGATGGACTTGGCGATCTGGTCAAGCGCGCAGCCGACGGCGGCGGCGGCTTCGGCGGCGGTGCGGGTGCTGCCGGGCATTTC
>JAUXPG010000436.1 GCA_030683915.1 Gemmobacter sp. | reverse complement strand
GTATGTCGTCCATCTGTGGGTCGAAGGCACCTGGGAACTGGTCATGGCCTCGATCCTTGCCTTCCTGATGCTGAAGCTGACGGGCGTGGACCGGGAAGTGGTGGAAAAGTGGCTCTACGTCATTGTCGCCGCCGCGCTGTTCTCGGGCATCCTTGGCACCGGGCACCACTATTACTGGATCGGCACGCCGGGCTATTGGCAGTGGATCGGGTCAATCTTCTCCAGCCTCGAAGTCATCCCGTTCTTTGCCATGATGGCCTTTGCCTTCGTCATGGTGTGGAAGGGCCGCCGCGACCATCCGAACAAGGCGGCGTTGCTGTGGTCGCTGGGGTGCGCGACACTGGCCTTCTTTGGCGCGGGCATCTGGGGTTTCCTGCACACGCTGCACGGGGTCAACTACTATACCCACGGCACGCAGATCACCGCCGCGCATGGGCACCTTGCCTTCTACGGCGCCTATGTCTGCCTCGTGCTGGCCATCGTGACCTATGCCATGCCGCATCTGCTGGGGCGCGAACCCTATAACCAGGTGCTGAACATGGTGTCGTTCTGGCTGATGTCGTCGGGCGTGGTGTTCATGACCTTCGTGCTGACCTTCGCCGGCACGGTGCAAACCCACCTGCAGCGCGTGATGGGCGAGAACTTCATGGTGGTGCAGGACCAGCTTGCCATCTTCTACTGGATGCGCTTTGGCGCCGGGATCGCCGTGGTGCTTGGGGCCCTTCTGTTCATCTATGCCGTGTTCGTCCCCCGCAAGGAGGTTATCGAACAGGGCATCCACCAACCGGCCGAGTGATGGACATGGATGGATCATCCCCCAACCTGAAGGGGGCGGCAGACGCCCCCTTCTACCTGCCGCAAGGCGACGAGATTTCCGTCTTTGCCGCAGCTTATGCCAACCGCCTGCCCATCCTGCTCAAGGGTCCCACCGGCTGCGGCAAGACGCGGTTCGTGGCGCACATGGCCGCCCGGCTGGGACGCGCGCTTTACACCGTCGCCTGCCATGACGACCTGTCGGCGGCGGACCTGATCGGGCGCTACCTGCTCAAGGGCGGCGAGACGGTCTGGGTTGACGGCCCGCTGACCCGCGCGGTGCGCGAAGGGGCGATCTGTTATCTTGACGAGGTGGTCGAGGCCCGCAAGGACGTGACCGTGGTGCTGCACCCGCTGACCGACGACCGGCGCATCTTGCCGATCGACCGCACCGGCGAGGAACTGGAGGCACCCCCCGGCTTCATGCTCGTGGCGTCATACAACCCCGGCTACCAGAACATCCTGAAAACGCTGAAGCCTTCGACGCGGCAGCGGTTTGTTTCGGTGGAATTCGGCTTCCCGCGCCCGGAACATGAAATCCCGGTGGTGGTGCGCGAATCCGGGCTGGACGAGGATCGGGTGAAGTCACTGGTGCGGCTGGCCAACAAACTGCGCGATCTCAAGGGTCAGGACCTGGAAGAAGGCGTGTCGACCCGCCTTGTGGTCTATGCCGCCACGCTGATCCGGCAGGGCATGCCGGTGGAACGTGCCGTGCTGGCCGCGATGATCGAACCCCTGACGGATGACCGCGATACCAAACGCGGGCTCCTCGATCTTGTCACCGCCGTTTTCGGGTGAGGCCGGTGATGGGCAAGATCGACTTCGAGCCATGGGAACCCGAAGAAACCATCGGGAAACTGTGGCACGCTTATGCCAGCCGTCTTGACGCCCCCGGCGTGCACGATGGAGCCCGTGTTGACCTGTCACAGGTCGCAGGTCGGCTGGCAGTCCTGTTCCGTGGTCTCGGCGGCGATCCCGCCGTCGAGATCAAGGCGGTGGCGCCGGAAATCAGCCGGCACCGCCTGTCGTTCCTGCGCCGGCTTGGCACGCCCGTCGAACAAGTGCCCCGTGCATCGTTCGACGGCGCGGTGCTGCGCCTGCCTGAATCGCTCGCCGTGTTTCCCGCCCCCGAGGCGAACGCGACGCTGTATCTGTGGCTAGGCGCCTGTGCGGCCTTCGCGCCGCCCGCTGCCGACCATGCCGACCCGATGGCCGCCGATGTGGCCGCACTGGGCGCCGCGCGCCGGATGGTCGCGGCCACGCTGGACGAGGCGCCGGGCCTGCGCGGCCTTTACCGCGACCTTTCCGCGGCGATTCTGGCCTTGCGCCCGCAACAGGCCCTTCCCCCCGCCGAATCCGCCGTGGAAGCGGTGATCCGGCATCTGCTGGGTGAGGCCGCGCCGCTTGCACCCCGTGCCGCGGCCTTGATGGCCGCGATGGACAACGGCGGCGATCTTTCGTCGCTGTGCGCCCCGCGCAAATACCAGCCGTTCCGCCCCGTCCCGCTGTGGCCCGACCTGCGCCGCATCGGCCGCAGCCACACAGATCAGGTCGAAAACCGCGACACCGACGGCACCGCCGAGGAAACCGAGGGCAAGGCCGCCCGCCGCGCCCGCCGTCGCCGGGCCGATCAGGCTGACCGCAAGGACAGCTTCATCCTGCACAAATTCGAGGCCATCCTCAGCTGGGCCGAATTCATAAACCTCAACCGTCGTGTCGAGGATGACGACGACGACAGCGCCAAGAAAGCCGCCGACGATGTCGAGGAAATCGGCCTTGGCCAGATCAGCAAGGCGCCCGCGACGCGGCTGAAGCTTCATCTTGACCTTGCGCCCGAAGATGTGGACCGCGAGGCACTTTCCGATATTCTCACCTACCCTGAATGGGATGTCCGCACGGGGACCTATCTTCCCGATCATGTGCGGGTGCTGGCCAGCAACCTGCAGCCGTCACAGGACATGTCATCTGCGGGGACCGACCCGCGGGCAGCCGCCCGAATCCGTGCCGTCCGGCGCCAGTTCGAAGCCCTTCGTCCCGGGCGTGTGTCGACTGCTGGCCACCCGGACGGTGACGAGCTGGATACGGAACGCACTGTTCGCGCGCGGGTCGATTTTATTGCCACTGGCGCCAGCGACGACCGCATCTGGCGCCAGACCCGGCCGATTGCGCGGGATCTGGCGGTGTCGATCCTGCTGGATGTGTCGCGGTCCACCGAATCGCGGGTGTCGGGGCACGACGGCGAAAGCCGCTCGGTGATCGAGATCGAACGCGAGGCGCTGACCGCGCTGGCATGGGGCCTGAACGCCTGTGGCGACAGCTTTGCCATCAACGCGTTTTCATCGCTCAAGCGCCAGCGCGTCTGGTTGCAGCGGGTCAAGGCGTTTGACGACCCGATGTCCGCCGCCATCGACGCGCGGATCGCGGCGTTGAAGCCCGGCCATTATACCAGGCTCGGCGCGGCGATCCGCCACGCCGGGCGCGAACTTGCGGCACAGTCGCGCAAGCGTCGGCTGTTGCTGGTGATCACCGATGGCAAGCCGAACGATCTGGACCATTACGAAGGCCGCCACGGCATCGAGGACAGCCACATGGCCGTGCGCGAGGCGCGCCGCGCCGGGCATGCGGTGTTTGGCATCACGGTGGACCGGGACGGGAAATCGTGGTTTCCGCGGATGTTCGGGCAGGGCGGCTATGCCTTGATCCCGCATCCTGACCGGCTGACCGCCGCCTTGCCGCAGATTTATCGCCAACTGGTCGGGGCATGAGCGATCTGCTGGACGAACTGCCGGGCGAGCCGATGATGTGGGTGCTCATCGTGTCGGAACTGCTGGTGTTCGGCGCCGGGTTGGTCGCCTTCATGGCGATGCGCCTGACCGACCCCACCGGCTTTGCCGAGGCGCAGGCGCATCTGCACCGGGTGGGCGCCGCGTTCAACACCGGGGTCCTTGTCACGTCGGGCCTGTTCGCGGCATTGGCGGTGCGCGCGGCCCACGCCGGGCGGGCCAGACGCAAGCAGGCCCTTCTGGGCGCGGCAATGGCGCTGGGCGTGGTGTTCCTGATCGTCAAGGGCGTGGAATACGCGGACAAGGCGGCGCAGGGCATCAGCTACGAAACCCATGCGTTCTTCATGTTCTATTACCTGCTCACGGGCTTTCATGCGGCGCATGTGGTGGCGGGCATCGCGCTGCTGGGGCTGGTGGCGTTGGTCAAGGACCCGCATGCCACCGAAACCGGGGCCGCGTTCTGGCACATGGTTGATCTGGTCTGGGTGCTGCTGTTCCCTGTGATCTACTTGATCCGATGAGGCGCGACCCCCTTCTTCGGGCATGGGCGACGCTCTGCACCCTGTCGGTGGGCGGGGCCGTCCTGACAGGGATGCCCGGTCAGGCCGTGGTGTCGGTCGCCATCCTTGGGGTCGCGCTGATCAAGACGCGGCTGATTCTGCACCACTATCTCGGGCTGGCCGCCGCGCCGCGCTGGCGGCGCGGGTTTGACCTCGCCGCCACGGGCCTTTGCCTGCTGCTGGCCGCACTCGGGATTGCCGCAGCCTAAAGGACGCTGGCACCGGCCATGCGCGTCGTCAACCGGCGCTCAGCACTGCATCGGCCAGCGTTTCGGGCAGGGCGAATTCCGCCAGCACGCGTGCCCGTGCCTCGGCTGACATCTTGCGCGCGGTCTTGGCGACAATCGCGACGATGTCGTCGCGCTGTTCGGCGAAACCCGCGAAATACCAGCGCAGGAACACAAAACAGATCACATCCTCCAGCGCCTGCACCTCGGCATCGCGCTTGATCCCTTCCTTGCGCAGCAGGACGCCTGCGCGGGCGCAATCGGCCGGGCCAAAGCCCGCCGCCGCCATGAGGCCCGCCACGCGGTCGGCATGCCGCCGCCCCTGTTCGCGCCGCCAAGCAAGGTACCCTTCCTTGCCCTCGGGAAAGTCCGCGCGTGGCAGCAGCCACCGCTCGACATGCTGTCCCCGCGCCGCGATCTGCAAAACCGCGCTGGCATCGGGGACCAGCCGGGCCAGTTCGGCGGTCATCCGTTCGCCGTAAAGCGTCGCGGCGGGGCGGCCCTCCACATGCGTCGGGTCGGCGGCGTTCGCCGCGTCGATCAGCGCCAGCGCCCGGTCCAGCGCGCTCATGTGTCCTTCGTCCATGCATCGGCAGGGTCAGACAGCGCAAATTCCTGCAACCGGGCGATGTCGTCGATCTCGGCCACAGTCTGGCGGATCGTGACACCGTGTTGGCGCAGCTTGGCGAATGCCCGGCTCAGGCTTTCGGGCTTCATGCCCAGGCGACCCGCGATCAGCCCCTTGTCATAGGGCAGGATCACCGCGCATTTGCCCTCGCCGCACGGTGCCAGATCCAGCAGGAATTCCGCCACACGCTGCGCCCCGGTCTGCGCCTTCAAGGCCTCGATCTGGCTGACCAGCGCCTGAAGATGGGCAAAGGTGGCCGACAGGATGGCGATGGCGACTTCGGGCACCTCGCGGATTTCGCGCAGCAGGGTATCGGCCTCCACCCGGATCAGGGTGCACTCGGTCACCGCTTCGGCAGCCACCGGATAGGCAGCATGGCGAAAGGCCACCGCCTCGCCAAAGCTGCGGCCCTTGGTGAACACGCCGACCACCGCCTCGGCGCCGTTCGGCGCGATGCGATAAAGTTTAACCCAGCCTTCGGCGACGATGTAGATCGCGCTGGCCTTTTCACCTTGCAAAAAGATGGTCGCCCCACGGTCGAACCGACGGACCCGTGCCCCGGCCAGCAACTTGTCCGATACTTGCGGCGGCAGCGGGGCGAACAGGGTGGACTGCCGCGCCGTCAGGGCGAATGCAGGGGTCATCACGCGAAAACGTTCATGTCGTTGGAGGCTCCGTGGAAATGAGCATGTCGAGCCATCAACACGCGGGCCCAGCCAATCGCATAGTCCGGCGGATCACAGGCGCCTTGACCAAACTCAAGTCGGGCGCCGCCCGCTTGCCCTAGGGTGCGACAAACCGGGGCGACAGGCAAGGAGTATCTGGCATGGGATTGGGCTTGCTCGGGGCGTTCTGGTTTGCGGGGGTCGCAGTGGGCGTCGCGCTGACCATCAGCATGGTGGCGCGGGGCGGCACATGGGTGGCGATGGCGATGGTGGCGGCCAGTCTGGTCGCGTTGCAGGCGCTGCACATGACCGCACAGGGCGCTTGCCTTGCCGGGGATTGCGGATCGCTGGCGCCGCTGCTGGACCGTATCCGGCTGGTCTTGGCCAGCCTGACGGCCGCGGGGGCCGTGGCCGGGCTGTGGGTGGGGCACCGCGTCTTGCGTCGCGTCGCGGCGCCCTGAACGTCGTCGCCGTCAGGGGCGCAAGAACCCGTCCGCATCCGGGGTGTAGCGCCGCAGCAGGCCGGGGTCGATGTCGATGCCAAGCCCCGGCAGGTCGGGGATGGCCAGATACCCCTCGCCATCCAGCCGGAAGGGGCGCGTGGTCAGCCGGTCGACATAGGCGCTGCCGCCGATGTATTCTACCAAGTCGCAGTCAGGCACCGAGGCCGCGATTTGCAGGTCCGCCGCCAGCCCGAGCGCGGTGTTCCAGCCGTGGCCGATGTATTTCACCCCGAAATCCTGGGCCATCGCGATGATGCGGCGCTGTTCGCTGATGCCGCCCACCTTGGTCACGTCGGGTTGCACGATGTCGAACGCGCCCCGCATCAGGAACGGCAGGAACGCCTGCCTGCGGGTCAGCACCTCGCCGCCCGCGATGGGCACCGGGCTTTGGCGGCGCAGATCGACGAAATCATCGATCGCGTCGGGCCGCAGCGCCTCTTCGAACCAGCCGACGTTGTGGTCGGCCAGCATCCGGGCCGTGTTCAGCGCCCATTTCAGCCCGTTCGGCCAATAGGCATCGCTGGCGCCGGGGTCGACCAGCAGCTTGGCCTCGGGCCCGATGGCGGCGCGGGCGGCGCGGATGATCGCTTCGTCTTTGCGCGCGTCATCGCGCCGGCCGAACGGACCCCAGCCGATCTTGAACGCGCGGAACCCCGCCTCGACATGCGGCGCAAGGATGCCGGCCATCCGTTCCGGTTCGTCCATCAGGACCGAGCAATAGGGCTGCACCCGATCGCGGTGCCGACCGTGCAGCAACCGCCCGACCGACAGACCCGTGGCCTTGCCCAGAATATCCCACAGCGCGATGTCAATGCCGCTGATGACATGCGTCAGCGTGCCGCCCCGACCCATCCAGAACGTGTTCTGGTGCAGCTTTTCGGCCACCCGCGCCGGTTCCAGCGCGTTTTCCCCCATCACCAGCGGCGCCAACACCGCTGCGCCCGCTTCGACAAGCCTGCCATCGGTGAACACGCTGCCAAACCCCGAGATGCCCGCATCGGTATGCACCGCGATCAGTGCATGCACCGAATCCTGCGCCTTGATCTCATGCGACCAGCCGCCCATCGGGCTTTCGCCCAACAGGGGCGCCACGCGCAGGCCGGTTATCTTGATATTTGAAAGCGGGGCAGCGGTCATGGATCATCCCTCGGGTCGGCTGATGGACAGGCCTTGGTGATTGACAGGAATAACATAGTATACAATGCTACGATACGGCGATTTTCACGACAGCGGGGGAAGCAAGATGGACACTGCGCCAGCACCAAGCCGGATCACCTGCCCCATCGACTTTGACCGCAACGGCCGACAGGCGGGCTATGCCCGCGCGCCGCTGTCGCGCGACACCTCGGGGTGGGGTGTGGTCGAAATTCCGGTGATCTGCGTCAAGAACGGCACCGGGCCGACGGTGCTGCTGACCGGCGGCGTGCATGGCGACGAATACGAAGGCCCCATCGCGATTTCACGTCTGGCGCGCGACCTGGATCCGGGGCGCGTGCAGGGCCGGGTGATCATGATGCCTGCGGTCAACATCCCTGCGATCATGGCCGACAAGCGGCTGTCGCCGGTTGATGGCTGGGATATCAACCGCTGCTTTCCCGGCAATCCCAAGGGCACCTTTTCCCAGATGCTGGCCCATTTCATGGACAGCGTGATCCTGCCGATGGCGGATGTGTCGGTCGACCTGCATACGGCGGGGCATTCGATGGACTCGGCGCTTTCGACAAACATGCACCACTTGCCCGACCCCGAAAAACGGCGGCAGACCATGGCGGCGGCGGCAGCGTTTGGCGCGCCGTTCAACGTGGTCTTCGGCGGGGTCGACGAAGGGTCCACCTTCACCTCCTGCGTGGAGCGGCGGGGCATCATCTCGCTCGGGACCGAACTGGGCGGCTGGGGCCGGGTGAACATCGAAGGCGTCCGGATCGGGCGGCGCGGAATCGAGAACGTGCTCCGACATCTGGGTGTGCTGGACGGAACCCCCGACACCGCGCAGGCCGATGGCAGCCCGGCAACCCGGCACATGATGGTGCGCGACGCCGACGCCTATGTGTTCGCCCCGAAATCCGGCCTGTTCGAACCGACACATTACTGCGGCGATGCGGTGCGGGCAGGGCAGGTCGCGGGCTGGCTGCATTTCATCGAAGACATCGACACCCCGCCCATCGAACTGCGCTATGAACGTGACGGCATCATCTGGATGGGCGCGGGACCGGGCCGCGTCGCACGTGGCGATGTGGTCGCGGTGCTGATGGAAGATTATCAGGACGACTGGTCGAAACGCTGATCGCGCAGGAGGATTTGCCATGCCCCGCATCCTGATCGTCGAATGCATGCAGGAAGTGTCGTCGTTCAATCCGGTGCCCTCGGATTACGACTTTTTCGCCATTGACCGTGGCGACGCGATGCTGGCCCAGCGTGGGCGAAATACCGGCCTTGGCGGCGCCTTGTCGGTGTTCGATGCTGTGCCCGGTCTGGAACTTGTGCCCACCATATCCGCGCGGGCCGGCAGCGCCGGGTTGCTTTGCGCCGCAGGGTGGGCGCAACTGTCGGCCGAGGTGCTGGAGGCGGTGAAGGCCGGGCTGCATGGAATCGACGGGATCTATGTCTCGCTGCATGGCGCAATGGGGGCCGAGGGCGAGTTGGACCCCGAAGGCCACCTTCTGACCGAGATCCGCCGCATGGCGGGGCCGGACATGCCCATCGCCATTTCGCTGGACCTGCACGGCATCCTGACCGAACGGATGATCCGACAGGTCGATGCCATCGCCATCTACCACACCTATCCGCATGTCGATTTCGCCGATACCGGGGCGCGGGCGGCGCGGTTGCTGCTGCGGCTGATGCAGGGGGGCCAGCGCCCGGTGATCGCGCGCGCGGTGATCCCGGCGCTGGTGCGCGGGGACGAGTTGATCACCCGGACCGGGTTTTATGGCAGCCTGATCCGCGAATGTCAGCGGCTGGAACGTGACGGCACCGCGCTGTCGGCGGGCATCATGATCGGCAATCCGTTTACCGATGTGCCGGAACTGTGCAGTCAGGTCGTCATCGTCACCGATGGTGACGAGTCGACCGCGCGGGCCGAGGCGGAGCGTCTGGCTGCCGAGTTCTGGCCCGGTCGCCACCGGATGCAAGGCAAGCTGATCGCGCTGGACCGTGCCATTGCACAGGCGAAAGGGATCAGTGGCCCGGTTGCCTTTACCGATGCCGCCGACGCCACGTCCTCGGGCGCGACGGGCGACTCCAACGTGATCCTCAAGGGTTTGCAGGCCGCGGGCTATCCGGGCCGGGTGCTTGCGCAGATCGTCGACCCGGGGGCGGCAGCGGCGGCGCACAAGGCAGGCGTGGGCGCCCAGATCGACGTGACGCTGGGCGGGGCGATGGACCCGGGACGGTTCACCCCGATGCCGGTGCGCGCGACGGTCAAGCTGTTGTCCGATGGCATGGCCCGGCTGGAGACCATGAAGCAGGCCCTGACCGCCGGTCCCACGGCGGTCCTGTGCTATGACCAGACCACCGTGGTGGTGATGAGCCGGTCTGTCAGCCTGTTCGACCGCGCGATGTATTACGCCAACGGGCTGGACCCGCGCGACTTCGATCTGGTGATGATCAAGTCGCCACATGCCGAATACCACATGTACGATCAATGGGTTGAGGCGAATTTCAATATCGATGCGCCCGGTGCCACCTCGGCCGATCTGAAAAGCCTTGGCCACACCATTTGTGCGCGGCCGATGTATCCGCTGGACGAAGGCGTCACCTTCACACCGCAGGCGGTGTTGTATTCCCGCGCCCGTTAGGGGCCGGGTTCGGGGAAATGGCAGGCGGCGGCATGGCCGGGGCCGATGGCGGCCAGCGCGGGCATGTCGGTGCGGCAACACGCCTGCGCCTTGGGGCACCGGGTGTGGAACCGGCAGCCGGGCGGTGGGTTCGCGGGGCTGGGAAGATCGCCCGCAATCGCCGCAAAGCGCGTCTTGCCCCGGTTGCGCGAAGGCGCCGAATTCAGCAGCGCGCGGGTATAGGGGTGGCGCGGGGCGGCAAAGATGCCCGATTTCGCGCCGATTTCCACCACCTGCCCTAGATACATCACCGCCACCCGGTCCGATATGTGGCGGATCACCCCCAGATCGTGGCTGATGAACAGATAGGTCAACCCAAGTTCCGCTTTCAGATCGGCAAGCAGGTTCAGGATTTGCGCCTGAATCGATACATCCAGCGCCGATGCCGCCTCGTCGCAGACCAGAAACCGCGGATTCAGCGCCAGCGCCCGCGCGATGCAGATGCGCTGGCGCTGCCCGCCGGAAAACTCGTGCGGAAACCGGCTGGCATGATAACTGGCAAGCCCGACCAGCCCCAGCAGGTCCAGCAACCGGCGCTGGCGCGACACCACATCACCGACACCGTGGATCACAAGCGGTTCCAGAATGAGGTCGCCCACGGTCATGCGCGGGTTCAGCGCGCCCATCGGGTCCTGAAAGACGATCTGCATCTGTTGGCGCATCGCGCGCATCCCGGGCGCGTCTAGGCGGGTCAGGTCGCGGCCGTCGAACTCAATTGCGCCCGAGGTCGGTTCCACAAGGCGCAGCACCAGACGGCCCAGCGTGGTTTTCCCGCAGCCGCTTTCGCCGACGAGGCCCAGGGTTTCGCCGCTGGTAATGTCAAACGACACGCCATCGACGGCCCGCACCTGACGCGGGCGGCTGAACAGGCCGCCTCCGGTTTCGAAATGCTTGACCAGATCGGTCACCTGCAACAGCGGCGGGGTCATCCGGCCACCTCCGGGCGGGGGAATTCGTATCCGCTGTTGCGGATGCAGGCGGCCGCGTGGTCGCCCTGATGCACCAGCGCCAAAGGCGGGCGCGCGGTGGTGCAGACCGGACGGGCATAGGCGCATCGCGGCGCAAAGCGGCATCCGGGCGGAAAGGCAAAGGGCGGCGGCACCATGCCGGGTATGGTATAAAGCCGGTCCACATCGGTTTCGGTGGACGGAATCGAGGCCAACAACCCTTCAGTATATGGATGCGCCGGGGCATCGAACAGCTCTGCGGCGGCGGCGCGTTCCACCACCTGCCCGGCATACATGATCATCACCCGGTCGGCGAACGAGGACACGACGCCCAGATCATGGGTGATCATCACCGTGCCCATGCGGTATTCTTCCTGAAGGTCCTGCAACAGATCCAGGATCTGCGCCTGAATCGTCACGTCCAGCGCGGTTGTCGGTTCGTCGGCGATCAGCACACGGGGCCGGCAGGCCAGCGCCATGGCGATCATCACACGCTGGCGCATGCCACCGGACATCTGGTGCGGGTATTCGTCGATGCGCTGGTCGGCTGCCGGAATGCCGACCCGTTTCAGCGCGTCCAGCGCCTGCGCCCGCGCCTGCCGCGCACTGGCGCCGGTGTGGCGGCGAACGGTTTCGACGATCTGGCTGCCGATGGTCAACACCGGGTTCAGCGCAGTCATCGGTTCCTGAAAGATCATGCCCATCGCGGCGCCCCGCAGGCTTTCATACCGCCGCTCGCTGGCCGTCAGCAGGTTTTCGCCCATCAGGATCATGCGGTCTGCCGTGATTGTCGCCTCGGGCGGCAAGAGCCGCATCACGGCCAATGCCGACACGCTTTTGCCGCTGCCCGATTCGCCGACGATGCCCAACACCTCGCCAGCCCGCAGGGTGAACGATACCCCGTCCACCACCGGCAGGGCCCCGAACTGCACCCGCAGGTTCACGACCTCCAGCAGGGTGTCCGGTTCGGACCCCGACGCGGTGCCCTGCGGCATGGATGAGGGATCAGCGGCCATACCGCTAATGGTATACGATAATACGATCCGTGCAAGCGCGCTGCGTCACGCCGGACCGGCGCCGCGCAGGGTTTCGTCCCGTTCGCGGCGCCGCACCTCGACCAGTCCTTCGTAATCGATGGCGCGCGAGTAATCGAGGATATGTTCGCGGATGCTGTGCTGAGCGCGCGGGCGGTCCCCGGCGCGCAACATGGCCAGCAGTTCGTCATGTTCCTGCGCGATCGCCTCGAGTTCCTTTTGCAAGGCGGACAGGCCGAAAATGATGGTCAACTGGCGCGACAGCGGTTCCCACGTCCGCAGCAGGACGTCGTTGCCCGACATCCGGCACAAGGTGCGGTGAAATTCCGTGTCCAGCTTTGCCACGCCATAGCTGTCGCGCTTGTCGGCGGCGTGGTGCAGCTGCGCCACCACCTCGGCCAGCGGGGCAAGGAACCGGGGGTTGCCTTCGGCGAGCGCCATCACCTCTTCTACGGCCAACGCCTCGAGCGCGACGCGGACCTTCAGAATGCGTTCCAGCCCGGCCACGCTGACATCCATCAACTGCATGCCGCGATAGCGCGTGTTGACAACGATGCCCTGGCTTTCAAGGATGCGCAGTGCCTCGCGCACCGGAACGCGGCTGACGTTCAGAGCGCGGGCCACTTCGGCCTCAACCACGCGGTCGCCCGGCAGGAAGACCCCCGTCGCGGTGGCCTCAACGATCGCGTCCACGACCATGTCGGCCAGCGTGCGCGGTTCCAGCGGGGCAAGCCGCGCCAGTTTCGCAGCGGGCGAGGCAGGATCATCCTTGGCCATGGGTCCATCGTCCATAATTCTTGCTCGGCGGCATAAGATCGTATACCATTATACGGCAAGAGCGGCTCCTCGTCCATTCCGATGGCAACGTGGAAGCGGCCCGTCCCGTCAAGGGGGCATGCGCAATCCACTACACAGGGAGACCGTAAATGGCAAAGAAGAAGACATTGACGACAGCCTTGCGCGCCTGCGTGGCGACGGGTGCCTTCGTGGCTGCGCTTGCGGCGTTCGGCCCCTTGGCCGAAGCGCAGACCAAGGGCGGCAACCTGATCGTGGCGCAAAGCTCGAACCCGCCCAGCCTAGACGCGATGGTGACCTCGTCCCAGGCGTCGCGCAACATCACGATGAACATTTACGAGCCGCTGTTCGGCTTTGACGGCAACATCCGCCCGATTCCGATCCTGGCCGAAGGGGTGGAGATTTCGCCCGACGGGCTGAAATACCGCATCACCCTGCGGTCGGGCATCAAGTTCCACAACGGCAAGGTCATGACGGCCGAGGATGTGAAGGCATCGCTTGACCGCTACATCAAGCATGGTGCCACGCAGGCCATGCTCAAGCCGGTGGCCAGTGTCGATATCACCGGCCCGCTGGAGGTGACGCTGACCCTGCACGCCAAGACGCCGACCTTCCTTGAGGCGTTTTCCTCGCCACGCGCGCCTGCGGTGATCATTCCGGCGGAGGAGGCGGAAAAGGGGCCGAACGAAATCGCCTTCATCGGCACCGGACCTTACAAGTTCGTGGAATATGTGCCCGACAGCCATGTAAAGCTGGAACGCTTCGACGACCATGTGGCCGACACGCGCCATACGGCCGAGACCGGCTTTGGCGGCAACAAGATGGCGTGGGTCGATACCGTGACCTTCCGCATCATCCCCGAGGCCGGGGCGGCGGTGGCCGCACTGGAGACCGGCGAGGTGCATCTGCTGGAACAGCTTCCCGTGCCGACGGCGCGGCGGCTGGCGTCGAACAGCGATATCGCCATCTACGAAAACATGCCTTGGGCGTTTCTGACCTTTATCCTGAACCTCAAGGAGGCACCGACCGACAACCCCAAGGTGCGCGAGGCGATCCAGCTTGCGATCAACAACGAAGAGGTCATGGCGATTGCGACCGAAGGGTTGTTCCAGCTGTATCACGGCTGGATGTACGAAGGGTCGACCTATGATGCGGGCGAGATCGGCA
>JAUXPG010000185.1 GCA_030683915.1 Gemmobacter sp. | reverse complement strand
AGAAGGCCGCCGATGATAAGCCCGGTCATCGCCACAGCCCAGAAGGCCCCCATGAACGACCGGCCCAGCTCAGCAAACCCCTGCCACGGCTGGCGCGGAAACCCGCGCCGCCTGGCGATAAGCCATGCGGTGAACATCATGGCAAAGCCCATCAGCAGGCCAGGAACCGCACCGGCAAGGAACATCTTGCCGACCGAAATGCCCGACAGCGCACCGACGATGATCATCGGAACCGACGGCGGGATGATTGGGCCGACAGTGGAGGAGGCGGCAGTGATCGCGGCGGAAAAATCGGCCGGATAACCCGCCTTCTTCATGCCCGGAATCATCATGCCCCCGATCGAGGCGGCATCAGCCACGGCGGTTCCGGAAATGCCGCCAAACAGCATCGACGCGCCGACATTGGTCAGGCCCAGCCCGCCGCGCATCCAGCCGACCAGCGCATTGGCCAGCCGTACGATGCGCTCGGTGATGCCCCCGGAATTCATCAGGTTCCCGGCAAGGATGAAGCCGGGAATGCACAGCAGCACGAACACGTCGATGCCCGCATACATCTTCTGCGGCAAGGTCACCAGCGGCAGGCCAGCGAACAGCATATAGGCCGCCGAGGCCACGCCCAGCGTCACGGCGACAGGCAGCCCGAGGATCAGGCCAAACAGGAATGTCCCCAAAAGGATTGCCAGATCCATCATTCATCCCCTTGAGTTTTGATCGCTCGGCCGTCTTCGGTGCCGGTGATCATGGCCAGCGCCCGCAAGGCGGCAAAAAGACCCAGCAGGACCAGAAGCAGCAGCACCGAACCGTGGATCAGGTCCATCCGGACGCCAAGCGCGGGTGCGGTCTGCCGCGCGCCGATAGAGGTGTAGAACCATGCCGACGGCAGCAGGATCAGGCATAGCCCGGCCACCGTGACCGCTGAAAACAGTCGCAACCGCCACGGCCACGGTGCGGGAAGCGCTTCGCTCACCAGATCGACGTTCACCATGTCGCCTGACCGCAGGGCCAACCCGGCCCCGAATGCGGCAAGATAAAGCAGACAGAACCGCGACAATTCCTCGGTCCAGATCGGCGCAGGCATCCAGCCAGAGCGGCCCACCAGCTGCACAAGCACGGCCAGCATCAAAAGCCCGAAACTCAGTCCCACACCCAGCCGGGCGAGGCCTTCCAGCCCTGCAATCAGTTTGCGCATCAAGGCCCCCGCCTGGAAAGGAAAGACCCGGCGCGGAGGGCATGACCCCGGCGCCGGGTGATGGTGCGTTACTTCGACTGGGCTGCGAACAGCGCCTCAACCTCGGTCTTGATCTCGGGCTTCACGCCGGCCAGCACCGCTTCTTTTGCCTTCGCGGCAAATGACGCCTTGTCGACTTCGACAAAGGTCACGCCTTTGGTGGTCAGGTCAGCGACCAGCGCCTGCTCGTCGGCCAGAAACAGTTCGCGCTCGAAGGCTTGCGTGCGCGCCGCAGCTTCGGTCACAGCCTTCTGGTCGGCTTCCGACAGCTTGGCCCAGCTGAGCTCCGAGATCGTCAGATAGATCCACGACCGGACGTGTTCGGTCAGGTTGATGTGGGTCTGGACCTCGTTGAAATTGGCCGACTTGATCAGGGCGAGGGGGTTTTCCTGCGCTTCGATGGTGCCGTTCTGCAGCGAGGTAAAGACTTCGCTGAACGCCATCGGCGTCGGGGCGGCGCCAAGCGCGGACCAGGTCGCCAGGAACAAGGGCACGTTCGGCACCCGCATTTTCAGGCCGGCCAAATCCTCGGGTTTGGTGATCGCGCGGTTTGCGGTCAGGTTGCGCGGGCCGCGGGCAAAATACGCGATGGGGCGCACACCGGCCTTGGCGATGACGTCGGCTTCGATCCGGTCGCCCAATTCGCCGCCTGCCGCCGCATCCATGTCTTCCAGCGACAAGAACGCATAGGGGACTGCCAGCAAGGCCGCCATCGGAGCCCAGTTCTGCAACGACTCGCCGGTGATGGTCATGTCGGCGGTGCCAAGCTGCATGCCGTTGATGACATCCATTTCCTTGCCAAGGGTTTCGTTCGGAAACACTTCGACTGCAACGCGGCCTTCGGACAGCGCCTTTACCTCGTCAGCGAACTTCAGCGCGGCTTTGTGCCAGATGTTCTGCTCGTTCCCAAGATGTCCGAGCTTGAGGGTTACGTCTTGGGCGAAGGCAGCCGTGCCCAGCAGTGCCGCGGTCACGCCGGCGGCGAAGAGGCGGGTAAGAGTGGTGGTGACAGACATGAGGGTCCTCCCGAAAGGTTGTCTGTGGGGCTATGCGCCCCAGGTTTCGTCGAAGTATTCAGGCAGACTTGCGCGGATCACCGGCAAGTCCTTCAGAATTTCGCGCAAATGGGTGCGCATCGCGGCCTCGGCGCCGGCCACATCGCCACAGCCTATGCTTTCGGCGATGGCGATGTGGTGGTCGATCAGCGCGTCGCGCTGCAGCCGAAGGGTGGAAAGCTGGCGGACACGGTCCATCTGGCTTTTCAATCCGTCAATGACCTTCCACGCAAAGGGCTTGCCCGCCGCTTCGGCCAAGGTGCGATGGAACTCGTCATCAAGCGGGACAAAATCTTGTATGTCCGATGCGATGACCTGTTTTTGTGCCACGATCTGGCGTTTCAGCTCGGCCTCCAGCGCCGGGTTAGGCGTCTGGGCGAGCAGGCGGACGACATCTGCCTCGATTGCTTCGCGCACGAAGCGGGCATCCATGACCGCAGCGACCGAAATCTTGCGCACGTAAGTGCCGCGTTGTGGGCGTATATCAAGCAAGCCTTCGTCGGCCAGCTTGATGAACGCCTCGCGCACCGGCTGGCGGCTGATGCCGTAGGTGGCCGCCACCTCGGTTTCCGAAAGGCGCGCGCCGGGAACCAGATCGCCGGTGACAATGCGCTGATGCACAAGCCGGAAAATCTGCGGCGCAACCGCAGACCCGGTGTCGATCGCGCGAATCGTCGTCACAACGTCAGCCATGCTGCGTCCTCCCCGCCGCCAACTTGTGCCATACTTCCATACTAGTCAACACATTTCTGTTCTGGTACGCTGCGAGGCAATGGTAAGCGCGGCCCGTGCGGTCAAGGTCGGAGGCAGATATGAAGCAGACGTGGCGTTGGTTCGGCCCCAAAGATTTGGTTTCCATTGACGACATGCTGCAGGCGGGGGTTCAGGGCGTGGTGTCTGCCCTGCATCACGTTCCGACCGGCGCTGTCTGGACACCAGACGAGATCGCGCTGCGTCAGCGGCAAATCGCCACCATGAAGGATGGCGCGCCGTCGGGGCTGGGTTGGGATGTGGTCGAAAGCCTGCCGGTGTCCGAGGATATCAAGAAGCAAAAGGGCGAGTGGCGCGCACATGTCACCGCATGGAAGGACAGCATGGTCAACCTGTCCCGCGCGGGGATCGAGGTGATTTGCTACAACTTCATGCCCGTCCTGGATTGGACACGCACGGATCTGGCGTGGCGTCGGCCGTCTGGCGCAACCTGCATGCGGTTCGACTTTCCCGACTT
>JAUXPG010000125.1 GCA_030683915.1 Gemmobacter sp. | reverse complement strand
CGGTGTGGCCGCGCGCTGGTTGGTGCCGCTATTGGCGGCGCCGCACGCGGCGATTGCGATCGGACTGGCGTTTGTGCTGGCGCCTTCGGGCTGGGTGCTGCGCCTTGTCGCGCCGGTTGTGGACCTTGCGCAGCCGCCAGCCACGGGATTGGTCAACGATCCGTGGGGGGTGACGCTGATCCTTGGGCTGATGGTCAAGGAAACGCCGTTTCTGTTGCTGGTCATGCTGGCCGCGCTGACGCAGATTCCGCTTCGCCAACAGATGAAGGCCGGGCAATCGCTCGGCTACGGCAGCGCAGCCGTCTGGGCGCGGGTGATCGTGCCGCAGCTTTGGCCGCTGATCCGGCTGCCGGTGATGGTGGTGCTGGCGTACGCCCTGTCGGTCGTGGACATGGCGCTAGTCCTTGGACCGTCGAATCCTCCAGTGCTGGCAGTATTTCTGACGCGGGTGTTTTCCGCGCCCGACCTTGCTCTGGCATTGCCCGCATCGGCAGGGGCGGTGGTGCAGGTGCTTCTGGTGGGGGTGGCCTTCGGCATCCTCTGGGCTGCGGAACGTCTGGTGGCGCGGGTCGGTCTCTGGCGGCTGCGAAGCGGCAATCGCGGCAGGGGGTTGGAGCCTTTGGCCCGGCTATGCGGACTGGGCGTGGTGGGCCTGATGCTGCTGGGCGTGCTGGCGCTGGTCGCGCTGGCGCTGTGGTCGGTGGCGTGGCGATGGCCGTGGCCGCATGTGGTTCCGCAGGTCTGGTCGCTGAAGGCCTGGCAGACGGCTGGCGTGGCGCAAGCGTTCGGCCAAACGCTGTGGCTTGCCTGTGCCACCACCGCGCTTTCCGTCTTGTTGGCCATCTTGTGGCTTGAGGCCGAGGACAGAACTGGCGGGCGGCGGCAAGGCTGGTTGGATTGGGTGATCTATCTGCCGCTTTTGCTGCCGCAGATCGGTTTTCTTTACGGTCTTAACGTGCTGTTCCTCAAGGTGGGGCTGGCGGGCGGACAGATGGCCGTGATCTGGGCGCAGGCGCTGTTCGTCTTTCCCTATGTCATGATTGCCCTGCGCGATCCGTGGCGGGCGCTGGACCCCCGGTTGGTGCGCGCGGCGGCGTCCTTGGGGGCGGGGCCTTGGGCGCGGCTGTGGCGGGTCAAGCTGCCGGTGCTGCTGGCGCCGGTGCTGACGGCGGCGGCCATCGGCGTTGCAGTGTCGGTGGCGCAGTATCTGCCGACGCTGTTCATGGGGGCTGGCCGCATCGTCACCCTGACCACCGAGGCTGTAACCCTGTCCTCTGGGTCGGACCGGCGGGTGACCGGGGTCTATGCCACGCTGCAAGCCATGGTTCCCTTTGCCGGGTATCTGGCCGCCTTTGCGCTTCCGGCCCTGTTCCAGCGCAACCGCGCCGCACTGAAGGGGGCGCTGCGATGAGCCTTGATCTGGTCGGGGTGAGCATCCGCGCCCGCCGGTCCCTGTTCACGCCACTGGACCTGAGCATAGGCCAAGGCGAGGTTGCGACGGTCATGGGACCATCAGGTGTCGGGAAATCGACGCTGCTGGATGCGATTGCCGGGCACCTGTCGCCCGCATTCCGGCTCGAGGGGCGCATCCTGCTGAACGGGCGTGACCTTGTGCGCCTTCCGGCCGAGTCGCGACGCATCGGCCTGATGATGCAGGATGCCGTGTTGTTTCCGCATCTCAGTCTCGGTGACAACCTTGCCTTCGGCCTGACGGCGGCAGTGCGCGGGCGGGCTGCGCGACGCGCGGCGGTCGAAGGCGCCTTGGATCAGGCGGGGCTGTCCGGCCTTTACAACCGCGACCCGGCCAGCTTGTCGGGGGGCCAACGGTCACGCGCGGCGCTGATGCGAACACTGTTGGCCGAGCCGGCGGCGGTGTTGCTGGACGAGCCGTTCTCCAGCCTCGACGCTGGGTTGCGCGACGAAATCCGCGCGTTTGTCTTTGATCACATCCGCAGACGTGGCATTCCCGCGCTTCTGGTCACCCACGATGCGGCGGATGCGCGGGCGGCGGGCGGCCCGGTGCTGGCCCTGACAGCGCCCGCGCCTGACTGAGGATCTTCCCATGACGCCAACCGCCGAAACCGCGCGCATCGTGCTTCTGGGGGCGGGCCATGCCCATCTGCTTGCCATTCCGCGCATCCGCCGGGCCTTGCCCAAGGCCACCATTCAGTTTGTCGATCCGTCCGAGGTGGCGACGTATTCCGGCATGCTGCCCGGCGTGTTGGCCGGCCATTATGCGCTGCGCGAGGCGACGATTGATCTGGCCGCCTATGCCGCCCGGCATGGGGTGACGGTGATCCGGGCGCGCGCGGTCGGCGTGGGCGCGCAAGAGGTGCGGCTTGCGGGGAACGCCGGGGGCGACCGGATCGGGTTTGACCTTCTGTCACTAGATATCGGCAGCCACAGCGGTATGCCCGAAATCGACGGGTTTGATCGGCACGCGGTTCCCGTCAAACCGCTGGATGGCTTCATGCGCCGTATGGGAGCGCTGCCCACGGTCGGACCGCGCCCGTTGCGGGTGGCAGTGATCGGGGGCGGGGTGGCCGGTGTGGAAATCGCGCTGGCGCTGGTGCATCGGCAGGGCGCCGAGGTCTGCATGTTCGAGTCCGGCCCTGGCATCGCGCGGGCCGTTTGCCCCGCGACCGCATCGCGCCTGACGCGGGCCCTGGAACGCGCCGGTGTGCGGGTCATCGCCAATGCGCGGGTGATCCGGATCACGCCCGACGGTGTTTGCCAAGATGACGGGTCGCAGATCGCGGCAGACGTGGTCATTGGCGCGGCAGGCGCACGGGCGCATGGCTGGCTTGCCGCAGACCTGCCGGTTGACGCGCAAGGGTTCGTGGTGGTTGACCCCGACCTACAGGTTCAGGGGCGTCGCGGCGTGTTCGCCGCCGGGGACTGCGCCGCGATGGTGCATGCGCCGCGCCCGAAGGCGGGTGTATTCGCGGTAAGGCAAGCGCCGGTGCTGGCGCATAACCTGATCGCTTCGGTGCGTGGCGCGCCGCTGCAAAGCTTTCAGCCGCAGAAGGATTATCTGAAACTGGTGTCGCTGGGCGCGCGTCTTGCCGTGGCAGAATGGCGCGGCATCACGGTGCAAGGCCGCTGGGTGTGGTGGCTGAAGGACAGGATAGACACGCGGTTCATGGCTGGTCTGCATCGCTGATCGCGGCAGGTTCGTGAGGGATCAGCGCGGCTGGGTCCGCGACATCTCGCGGGCAAGCACGATGTCCTTCCAGTCGGGCGAATGCTGCAAAACGGCAATCGCCTCGGTGATTTCGCTGGCCGAGGCGCCGGGGTGCCGCAGGCGCGCGCGGGCATGGGTGCGGTCCGCTTCGCACAGGGTGCGGCGCGCGCCAGGAAAGGCACCGTCAGGACCGGCCAGCGGCATCTGTTCACCACAGCGCAACGAACAACCCCACCCACATCAACGCGCCTGACGCAACGGCAGGCAAAATCCACCACCCTGCCACGGTCTTGTCGTCGGCGTCGTCCTTGGGCCGCACCTGTGGACGCGCGCTGCGCTTGCGGGGTTTGGCGGCGCTGGAAACCGGGTTATCGAGCATCGTCCGCATACCCTTCGTTTCCGGTGGGTCGGTATCGCCGCATGGCGCTGACGGGCGCTTTCGGGGCAACAGGGCCGCGGTCGACAATGCGGATGACGTCGTCGGCACCGCTTAGCGGCAGCCGTCCTTGCGCGATCATGCGGCGCACGAACACCCGCGCACGCGCACCACGCGCCTCGGGGCGGGACAGCGCGTGTCCGGGCGCCGAAAGCCCGGGAAACAGCATTGACACTTCTTCCACCGCTTCGGGCACCAACATGTTGGCCGCCTGCGGCCCCAGAAGCAGGCTTTCGGTCGGCGCACATTCCGAAAACAACACGGCATGACGGCCCAGCAGCAGATGCCAGTATTCCACCGCGCGGCCTTGGGTGTCGGTGGCGATGCCGTCAAAGTCGCGCAGTTCCTTGGCCGGAACCAGCACTTCAGGCACGCCGAACATCTGTGTGGCAATGGCCGAACGCAACAGGCACCGATGCTGGCGCGTCACAAGCAGGTCGCGCTCTGGCAAACCGTGGCCGAGCGCCCCGGCCCTGATGCGGATCGGGCGCAGCCGGTCGTCGCGCTTGATGTCGAAAGAGGAATAGAACCGCGATCCGATCCAGCGGATCGGGGCATAGCCGCCGTCAAACAGCAGCACCTCGTCGCCAACGCGCAGGTCTTCGACCTGCACGATCCCGTTCCGGGCAAGAATCCGAGTCCCCGAGGCGAAGCACAGCACGCCGGTGTTGCCCGACCCGGTATCGGCCAAGGACCCGACCCCCGCGCCATGGGGCCAATATCCGGGGTCAAGCCGGGCGGGATCAGCACCGGACCGGGCGGGCAAAAACGGTGCCACCGCAGCGGCGTCGCTGAACCCTCCCATTTCAGGACTGTTTCCGGACCCGGATACGCCGCCCCACAGGTCGAACGTGCCGCGCGGGTCCACATTCAGCATCACCGACGTGTCGGCCAACGGCGAAAACCCGGCAGGCGCATAGCAATAGACATCGGACCCGAGGGCGAACACCGCCACCGGCTGCGCGGGGGCCGTCGGCGCAGCGGTCGCGGTGCCTGATCCAAGATAATCGATCGGCCGCGCCGCCCCCCCGTTCAGGGCGACTGTCGTGATCCCGTCATGCGACTGCGACAGGATACCCGTGCTGTCAACGAACTGACCCTTGTTCGGCCCGATGCCGAAGTTCGGCAGGCCGACCTTCACAACGCCCCCAAGCTCGATATCCGAGACGGAAATATCGAGCCTGTATATGTTCGTCACATTCAGTTCCACGGCCATGGGTCGCTCCGTCTGATTCGTTTCCGGGCCCCCACCCAGTGCGCCTAAAACCACAGGTTGTGCCAAATGCGGACAAAGATGCCGCCAAGCGCGCCTGATGCGTCAGCACTCTCTCAGAGTGAGATGTTTCAGTGCAGGAGTCTAGAAAAATGTCAATTTGAGAGAAAAAACGAACGCGTGATCGCCAAATTTCTTTTGAGATTTTATGGAAACTATGCAAGTTGACGTTGCTTCACGAGCTAAGCAAGACGTGGTGTCGGGTTGCTTTACGGCTTGCCGGTTTGTGGCTGGATGTGTAGCGTTGGTAGGAGTTTGGAATGACGTTCAAGACCTTGTCGCAGCTTCTCGAAATGGTGGCTGGCCTCGAAAAAGACCTCGGGCTGGCAGAGATGTTGCCTCTTGAACGTGATGTCATGGCTATCATCGGTGCAATCTGCGAAGCAGAGGGGCGGGACGTGAAGACCGAAGAAATTATCGCCCATCCGTTGATGGCAAGCGTGCCACGGTCCTCGCTCCACCGCGCGCTGAGAAGCCTGCAAGACCGCGGTGCCATTCAGCACCCGCCGGGCCGCAAGGCCGGGCGCTACATCATTCCCGGTTGATGCGCGACGATACGGCACGGCGCCTGAAGATCGTCGGCATATCGTCGATGGTGTTCTTCGGAATTTACGTCGTCACCTTCAACCTGCAGTTCTCGGGCCTTCAGCAACTGCAGAAGGCTCTGGTGTCTGATGCCCTGCCGTTTGTCCTGATCGCCCCGCTTCACGGGGTGCGGATGATGGCGGCTTGGTTCTTCGGCTGGTGGAGCATTGTGGTGCTCGGGCCAAGCGCCGCCTATTTCTATGTCGTATCCTCGGCGACGGTGACGTTCGATGTGGGGTTCCACCTGCTCGTCCTGACGTATTTATGTAGCGGTCCGTTGGCCTTTTCGCTGCTGCGGCTGGTGCTTGGGGGGGCGGCCCGGCCGATGCGGCTGGAATGGCGCTATATCATGCTTGCCGGCGGCATTTCCGCCGTGGTGAACGCGATTGCCCTCGGCTTTTACCTTGCGCCTGATCTTGATGGCCAGCTCATGTTGTGGTGGGTGATCGGGCGGGTCATTGCCAGCATGCTTGGCCTCATGCTCGTGCTGCTGGCCACCTTGGGCGCCCTGCGCATGTTGAAGATGCAACTCGAAAGGGTCTGACGCCCGCACCGCTGCGCCTATCCTCTGATCCCCTGATACGCGGCATTGGCACGAAGGTTGCATGTGCCCGTTGCGGACCAGAAGGAGGGATTTGCCTTGGATATCGCAACGATCATCGGGCTTGTCGGGGCCGTTGCCATGGTTCTGGGGGCGATGGTGTTTGCCGGCGGTCTCAGCCCGTTTGTGGACCTTCCTTCCGTCGCCATCGTGGTGTGTGGCACGGCGTTTGTCGTGCTGATGATGAAGCCGCTCCCGGTGTTCATTGGCCATTTCAAGGCCATCGGCAAGGCGTTCAAGCCCAGCCGCTATGACACCGAGGCCCTGATCGCGACGATGGTCGAACTGTCAGCCACGGCCCGGAAAGAGGGCATGATGGCGCTGGAGGGCAAGGCCTCGGGCGAGCCGTTTCTGGAAAAGGGCCTTCAGTTGCTGGTGGACGGGCTGGACGAGGCGCGGTTGGTCAAGCAACTGAAATACGAAATCAAGGCGATGAAGGCGCGGCACGGCGCCTATCAGGGCGCGGTGCGGGCCTGGGTGGATATCGGTCCGGCGATGGGCATGGTCGGCACGCTGATCGGCCTTGTGCTGATGCTGGGCAACATGAGCGACCCCAAGTCCATCGGCCCTGCCATGGCCGTCGCCTTGCTGACCACGCTTTATGGCGCGCTTCTGGCCAACGTGATCTTTTCGCCGATCCTCAACAAGCTGACGACCTATTCGGAGGACGAAGTCGTGTACCGCGAACTGGTCATCGAGGGGCTGCGCGGCATTGCGCGGGGCGATGCGCCGCGCGTGATCGAGGATCAGTTGATCTGCGCGCTCGACAACCGCGCGCAGCAAAAGCGCAAGGCGGCATGAGGACCACCGGATGAGCGCCAAGGCCAAGGTCATCCCGTTCCAGCCCCCCGTGCCGGATGATGATGACGACGAATGCGACTGCCCGAAATGTCCGCCGCCGGGGGCGCCGGCATGGATGGCGACATTTGCCGATATCGCCACCAACCTCATGGCGTTCTTCGTGCTGATCCTTGGCTTTGCCCAGTTCGACGAACCCTCGTTCAAGAAATTCGCCGGGGCGCTGCGCGAACAGTTCGGATCAAGCATGATCGACGGTTTCACGCGCGGGGAAACCGTGATCGACCTGTCGCCCGAGATCAAGCCGGACGACAG
>JAUXPG010000032.1 GCA_030683915.1 Gemmobacter sp. | reverse complement strand
CAGCCCAGCGAGCCGAACAGATAGCCGATGGATGCAGCGCTGAAAGTGACCACCGCAACCGCGGTCACGGCAATATCCGCCACGATGTCCGCGGTTGATCCCATCCACAGCACCCCGGGGCGATAGACGAACATGAACGGGATGAAATAGACAGCCCCTGCCACCCGCAAGGCCTGGCCTGCCACCTTCCAGAAATTCTCGTTCGCGATGGTTGCGGCGGCATAGACACTGGCACAAACCGGTGGGGTGATGGCCGACAGGATCGCGAAGAAGAAGACGAACATGTGCGCGCTTATGGGTTCCAGCCCCATCCGGATCAGCGATGGGCCGACGACCGAGATGGTCAGCACATAGGACGCCGTTGTCGGCACATCCATTCCCAGCAGGATACAGGTGATCGCCGCGAGCAGCAGGATGGTGAACAGCGAGTCCCCCGACAAGCCCACCAGCATGTCGGAAATCTTGATCGCCAGCCCCGAGGATGTCAGCGTTGCCACCAGGATGCTGCTGCAAGCCAGAAGCACCGCCACGGTAACCAACCCGGTTCCTCCGCTGGCCAGCCCGTCCCACGTCTGGCGCAGGTAAAGACGCGCTTCGGCCAGCAAAGATGCGGCGACACCGCCATCTGGGCGTGCGATTGCACGGATTATGCGCACCAGCGCGGCGGTTCCCATCAGTGCGACGGTCGCCGCTGTTCCGGCATAGGTGGGCGAATATCCCCCAAACAGCATCCAGCCCAGCACCACAATCGGCAGGGTCAGCGACACGACCTCGCCCCAGCTCAGCAGGTCGGCGCTTTCGATCTCGCCCGAGGCCTCGGACCGAAGGGCAAGGCGGCGGGCATAAAAGTCGGTGCTGATGAATATGGCGGTGAAATACAGCACCGCCGGCGGTATCGCCACCAGCGCGACATAGGAAAACGGCACATTCAGGAATTCGGCCATCAGAAAGGCGCCCGCCCCCATCACCGGCGGCAGAATCTGGCCGCCCGCGGATGCCGTAGCCTCGACCCCTGCCGCATAGGCGCGGGGATAGCCCGAGCGGGTCATGGTGGGAATCGTCACCGCCCCCACCGCCATCACGTTGGCCACCGCCGACCCCGAAACCGTGCCGAACAGGGCCGAGGACAGGACAGATACCTTGGCCGAACCGCCCCGCGACTTGCCTGCCACCATCGCCGCCAGCGTGACAAAGGCATTGCCTGCCCCCATCGACATCAGCAGTGCACCGAACACCACATAGACCGCGATCACCCGCGCCCCGACATCTGTCATGTAGCCGAAGATCCCGCTGGTCGAGGCGTAAAGCGTCTCGATGCCGGTCAGGAACGAAAACCTCGGCGGCTGCATGGAACCGCCGACATAGTCATGACCCAGGAACAGATAGGCCATCAGCACCAGGGCCAGCACAGGCAGTGTCAGCCCGGTTGTGCGCCGCGTCGTGTCCATGATGACTGCAATGGCGATCACGCCCAGCGTCATGTCCAGCGTCGTCAGGTCGGCCATGAAGTCCATCAGCCGTTCGGCGTGCCAGGCGACGTGCCAGCCGGTCCAGGCCGCCAGCGCCGCACCGATGTAGAAACCGCGCTGTTCGAGTGGGGCAAAGACGCCGGCATTGGCGACGATAACCTGTGCCAGTGCGAACAGGGCCAGGAACGGCTTGAACATGAGAACGCCTTTCGAGGCTTGCCAGTGCCGGAATTTGCGTTGCCGCTGAGTGGCAGAGGCAACGCGCGGGGCCTTCGTCAGTTTGACAGGCTATCCCAATAGCGTTTGGCGCCGGGGTGGATGGTCAGGCCTGCGGCCTCCATCGCCACGGTCATTGCTTTGTAGTCATAGGACTTGGAATGCGGAATTGCCTCGGAAATCGCGGCATGACCATCGCCGATGGCCTTGGCTATGCGATAGGCGGTTTCGTCGTCCAGCTTGCCTTCGAGCGTGCCATAGATCACCGCGATCCCGGGCGCCACGACCGAGGGTTGGTTGGGGATCAGGTTTTCCGGCAGCGTGTACATCGTAACGCCCGGCGTCGTGTCCAGCACCTTCTGCGCCTGTTCCGGGGTCATGCCCAGAATGCGCATTTCGGTAGAAACCATCAACTCGCGCAGCGTGGCGTCGATGCCGGTGCCCAGACCGTACTTCGAATAGCCCACGAGGCTGCGGTTCTGGATTCCTTCCACCGCCTCTGCCAAGGTGCCGGGGCTGTAGTCGGGCGTGATGCCGAACTGGGTCAGCGCATTGCGGGTCAGAAGCTCTGCACCGCTGCCGCGGATGCCCGGGCTGAACTTCTTGCCTTCCAGCCCAGCCAGATCGGTGATGCCGCTGTCCACCCGGACCGCGATGTTCAGCACCGAGAAATCGCAGACCCAGATCACCTGAAACCCCGGGATGGCCTTGCCTTCGAACTGGCCGGCGCCGGTGGACGCCTGGATCGCTACGTCGCTGGTGGCCAGCGCGATCTCGATCTCGCCGCGCGACAGGCGCTTGAGGTTGTCCACGCTGGCGCCGGTTTCGACGAGGTTTACCGTGGTGCCCGGCAGGGCGGCGCGGATTTCTTTCGTCATGGCAACGGCATAGGGGAAATGGCTGGACGTTGCCGGGACGGACCCGATCGATAGTGTCTGTGCCTGCAGACCCGT
>JAUXPG010000031.1 GCA_030683915.1 Gemmobacter sp. | reverse complement strand
CGTGTCGGGGCTGGTGACGTTCCTGTGAAGTGATGCCGAGTCATTCATCACTGGCCAGACAATCAACGTTGATGGCGGCATCTGGAATTCGTGACGCTCCGACGATACGAGCCGGACGCAAACGCAAATCATCGAAACCCTAGTGTGGAGGACACATGGAACTTTGGGCCATAGTTGAGCCGGGCAAACCGCTTCAGAAGATTTACCAGGACGACCCCAAACCCACTGGCACCGAAGTGCTGGTCCGGGTCACGCATTGCGGGGTTTGCCATTCGGACCTGCATCTTTGGAAGGGCGAATACGATCTGGGTGGCGGCAAGAAGTTGAACATTCTGGAACGCGGCGTGTCGCTGCCGCGCGCGCCGGGGCATGAGGTGCTCGGCGAGGTTGTGGCGGTCGGGCCCGAGGCGACCGGCGTTGCCATCGGGGACAAGCGGGTGATCTTTCCGTGGATGGGCTGCGGCACCTGCGCGGTCTGCCTGCGCGGTGACGAAAACATGTGCGACAAGCCCCACGCGATCGGGGTCATCCATCACGGCGGGTTCGGATCGCACGTGTTGCTGCCGCATCCGCGCTACCTGTTCGACTATGGCAATGTTGACCCGGCGGTCGCGGTGACCTTTGCCTGTTCGGGCATTACGGTCTATTCCGCGATCCGCAAACTGGGCGACACGCCAAAAGACTCGGTCATCCTGCTGATCGGGGCGGGGGGTGTCGGCTTTGCGGCACTGACGATGCTGCATGCCTTGGGTTACCCGAATGTCATCATGTCTGACATCGCGGAGTCAAAGCGCGCGGCGGCGCTCGCCGCAGGGGCCATCGGGTTTGTTCTGTCAGGGCCGGACATGATCGCAGAGGTGCACCGCATCGCCGGGGGGCCGCCCGCGGCGGTGATCGACCTCGTGAACAACGGCAAGACCACGCAGATCGGGCTGGATGTTCTGGGCCGTGGCGGGAAACTGGTCTTGGTGGGTGTTGGGGGCGGTGAAATTCCATTGTCGACCGCAGGGATGATTTTCAAGCCGCGCTCTATCATCGGATCTGCAACCGGCAGTCTGCATGATCTGAAGGCGGTGATCGATCTGGCCAAGGCAGGCAAGCTTGCGCCGGTTCCGGTCAATCCCATGCCGAAGGATCAGGCGAACGAAGCGATGCACCGGCTGGAACATGGGCAAGTTACCGGGCGCATCATCCTGACCTCGTGACGCCCGGAATTGACGGCCCGGCTCATACCCGGGTCGTCAATCAATATCCACCTCTAGGGCGAGGATCAGGAAGCTGAAGGACTTGCCGTGAGAGTCAAGGTTGAGCGAGGCGTTGACCCCGCCTTCCAGCCCGCGCGTGATGACGAAGTTCAACCCGTGCAGACCCGGCAGTTCATAGCGCGTGACAGTGCCGCGAAAAAGGTCGGGATAGGCCGCCTTGACCCGCTCTGCCGTCAGGGCGCGGCAGACGGAAGGGTAATGCGCGGGGTCATAGACCCATACCGCAATGTTCGACGTATCCCCCTTGTCCCCCGCGCGGGCCGAGGCGATGTCGCGCAATGGCACCCGCCGCGTCATGACGCCACCCAGCTGAACGAACAGGGCACGTCGGTCCGGTCCGCAAAGGTGGGCTGCGTGATGACTGAGGGTGTTATCCGACCGCGAAACCCGCCACCGCCGGCAGGCCCGCCCATCCACAGGCTTTCGATTTCTTCCAGCAACAGTTCAGCCCAGCGGCGGTCCATGCTGCGCAGTGCGCCGCGCAGGCGAACGTCTTGCGAATGCGACACGCGGCCCGCGCTGGCATGCAGTGAAGCAACACCGATCAGGTCCAAACGCAGTTCGCCGTTGAAGCCATGCCGCTGCATCATCCGCCGGCGCACAATGTCGGCGGCAAGGCGGGCGCGATCTGAAGCACCCGGTCCCGCATAGCCAATTTCGCCTTCGGCCAGGAAACCCCCGTCAAACGCGACAAGTACTTTTAGCCGGTCCGGACGTTTGCGCCCCGTCGCCCCCGAGACCCTGACCCGGTCGCGACCAACCTCGTCAATTGTGACGGTGGTGAAATCGGCCGAGACGTCCGGCGTCAGATAGGCGGCGGGGTCGTGGATCTCATACAAAAGCTGCTCCTTCACCGTCAAAGCGGTGACAAAGCCGCCGGTGCCGTCCAGCTTGGTTATGACGGCGCTGCCGTCCGATGCTACCTCGGCAAGGGGATAGCCCAGGTTGTCAAGGCCGGGCACATCCTTGTACCCCGGGTCCGCGAAATAGCCGCCCGTTACCTGCGTTGAACATTCCAGAAGGTGCCCGACCAGCGCCCCCCGCGCCAGCAAGGACCAATCGTTGGCCGCCACACCGAACGCATGCGCGATCGGTGCCAGGAACAGCGACGAATCCGAGACACGGCCAGCAATGACCACATCCGCCCCACCTGCCAGCGCCTCTGCCATCGCCTCATGTCCGATATAGGCATTGGCTGCGATGGGCGCGCGCCCGAAGCTGGCAACCGTTCCGCCGGTTTCGGGCAGTTCGGTGTCCGGTCCGATAAGCGGCAAAACATCGTCACCCTCGATAACCGCGATCTTCAGCGACAGACCAAGCTCGCGCGCCAAGTGCGCGGTAAGACGGCCCGCGCCCTTTGGATCGGCACCGCCCATGTTGGTCAGCACTCGCGTCCCGTTACGGGCGCAATGCGGTAACACCGCCCGGAACCGCGCCTCAAGCTTGGGGCTGAAGCCCACGCGCCCTGCCCGTCTTTCGACATGGCCTTGCGCCAGCGTGCGTTCTGCAAGGGATTCGAAGCACAGGAAATCCAGCGCACCATCGCGCGCCAGATCCTCTGCCGGGGCCACGCGGTCCGGCGCGCCACCCGACCCGCATCCGATCCGCACCATCATCCGCCGCACCTATCCGATGTTGATGTAAACCGCCTTGCGGTAAAGATAGAGGTCAAGGTGGTCCGCCCCGCCCTTCACACCATAGCCGCTGTTCTTGATGCCGCCAAAGCCTACAGCGGGGTCAACGGCGCCATAGCAGTTGACCCAGACCGTGCCAGACCGGATGCCGTTGACCATGCGGAACATCGTGGACACATCGCGCGTCCACACCGCGCCGCCAAGACCATACTCGGTGTCATTCGCCATGCGCAGCGCATCTTCCGCATCGTCGAAGGGGATGACCGAGATGACGGGTCCAAAAATTTCCTCCCGTGCGATACGCATGGAGTTGGAGACGTCGGAAAAGACAGTGGGGGTGATGAAGAACCCGTCGGCAAGCGCACCGCCCGGCCGCTGCCCTCCGGCAGCCAGACGTGCACCTTCGGCCTGGGCGCCACCTACATACCCCATCACCCGGTCCAGCTGCTTTTGCGAGATCAGCGGGCCAAGTTGCACATTCGGGTCCAAGCCATCGCCAACCTTGACCGTGGCGGTGAACGCCTTGAGCCGCTCGACGAATTCTTCCTGAATGGACCGCTGCACGAACAACCGGGTTCCCGCATAGCAGACCTGTCCGGAATTGTTGAACACCCCCATCGCGGCGCCCGGCACCGCCTTGTCCAGATCGGCATCGGCAAACACGATGTCCGGCGATTTGCCACCCAGTTCCAGTTGCAGCTTCTTCATGCCGACGGTCGACGCCTGAATGATCTTGCGACCCGTCTCGGTGGAGCCGGTGAAGGCCACGCGATCCACGTCAGGGTGGCGGGCCAAGGCCTCGCCCGCGACATGCCCATATCCCGTGATCACGTTTACCACACCTTCGGGCATGCCCGCCTCGTGTAGCAGTTCCACGATTCGAAGCACGCTCAGCGATGCGTCCTCGGCGGGTTTGATCACCGCCGTGCAGCCGGAGGCCAGAACACCGCCCAGCACCCACCACTGGCTGATGAGCGGCCCGTTCCACGGAATGATGCCCGCCACCACCCCGACCGGCGCCTTGATCGTCATGGCCTGCATGTTAAGCGGCAAGGACGACTGCAGCGTCTCTCCCTTCACGTTCAGCGCCTGAGCGGCAAAGAACATGATCATCTGGCGGATCGGTTCCCTCAGCATCCGCGTCCGGGTCAGGGGGGCGCCCATGTCCAGCGTTTCAAGCAAGGCCAGTTCCTCGAACCGGGAATCAACCAGAGCCGCCACCCGCCCCAGAAGCGCCTGCCGCTGCGTCGGGGTCCATTTGCTCCACGGGCCTTCAAAAGCCCGGCGCGCAGCGGCGACCGCGAGGTCCACATCTTCTGCCGCGCCTTCGGCGAGCCTGGCAATTTCGCGGCCATTGGCCGGGTTCAACGTGGCAAAGGTCTTGCCCGATGCGGAGGGAACGGATTTGCCGTCAATGATGTGACCACACGGTGCAGGGCCGGGAAGCACCCCTTCGGGCGTCAGTGTGCGTTGGGGATTGGTCATCCTGTCCTCGCTTGGCTTGTCGTCAGTCGGTGAAAACGCCGATCTTGCGCCGGATATCTGTGGCAATTTCCGTAAGTTCGGCATCCGCCACCTCAAAAAGTGGATGCAGCCGGATGAACCCATGTGTCACACCGTCCACCTGGCGGTGGGTCACCCCGACCCCCGCTTGCGCCAGCCGGTCGGCATAGGCTGCGCCTTCGTCGCACAACACGTCATATTCCGCAGTGACTATGATGGCGGGGGGGTGACCCGACAGATCGGCGTTCCGAAGTGGCGAAATCTCCGGGTCAGGCCACCGGCCGGGCGGCGCGTAATGGGCAAAGAACCACTTCATATCTGCTGCGGTCAGCGGCAACCCGGTTCCGTGCTGACTGTAGGACCGGCGCGTGAAATCGTGGTCGGTCACCGGGTAATACAGCACTTGCAGCGCCACCGACGCCCGATCCGGCAGCCGTGCACAACAGACAGTGGCAAGGTTGCCGCCGGCGCTGTCGCCCATGACAACCACAGGACCGCGCGGAAGCCCGGGCACCGTCCCTGCTATCACGGCGGCCAGCGCATCTTCGCAATCTTCCAGGCCCGCCGGATAAGGGTGTTCCGGCGCCAGCCGATAATCGACCGCGACCACCGCAAGTCCGGATCGTTGCGCCAGGGTGCGCACATAGGTGTCGTAATCGTCCAAAGCGCCGACAACCCAACCACCGCCGTGTATGAACACGATCACGCCGTCTGGCGCATCACAGGGCATCAGCACCCGCGCCTTGATGACCCCCGAACGCCCCGGCAGGTTTATGTCTTCAACCCGCGGCAAGTCGGGCCCTTTGCCCAACCGCGCGCGCCCTGCAGCAATGAAGGCCCGCGCATCGTCGGGCGACCCGTGTGAAAGGGCAGGCAGACCCTTTAGCGTCTCCAGTAGGGTTGCGATGAACGGATGAAGCGGCATGATGCCTCCTGCCGGGAATGGCGCGCAAGTTCGTCATTACGGTAGGAACAAAAGATCTGCTTGTCAAATTATTTGACCATTTAAGCGGCGCGTCGCCCCTGTTGCGCAAATGGCTGGCCTGACGGCAGGCCGGAGCTTATGGTCAGGCACCAGTCTAAAGACCCAGTACCGGAAGGGTTCACATGCGGTCCGTACTCGCCCTTTTGGCACTGGCGCTTATGGCGCTGTCGGTCTGGCACCTGGAATCGGACCGTGCAGGGCTGCAGATCGGGCCGCTTGCCGTAGAAGGGGGCACGCCTGCCACGCTTTACTTGCGTGAAGGCGCTGGTAGGGCGCCGGTGGTGGTAATTGCGCATGGGTTCGCCGGATCACGGCAGTTGATGGAACCTTTCGCGCTGACGCTCGCTCAGGCCGGATATGTGGTGGCCAGCTTTGATTTCGCAGGGCACGGGCGCAATCCGCGTCCGATGACCGGCGATCTGAGGTCGGTCACCGGAACGACCCAGGTCTTGATGGACGAGGCCGGACGGGTGGCGCGTGCCGCGCTGGCCCATCCGCGCGCGGATGGGCGGTTGGCCTATCTCGGTCACTCGATGGCGTCGGACATCGTGGTGCGGCAGGCGCAGCGCGAACCCCTGGCCGATGCTGTGGTCGCGGTGTCGATGTTCAGCGGTTCGGCCAGTGCCGATGCACCGCGCAACCTTCTGATCATTGCGGGCGCGTGGGAAACCCGGCTGGCCGCAGAGGCCGTGCGCGCGGTGCGTCAGATTGACCCCACCGCAGAGGCTGGCGACATCACCGGCGACCCCGCCACCGGCCCGGCCCGCCGCGCGGTGATCGCGCCGCACGTCGAACACGTGGGCGTGCTGTATTCCGCAACCTCGCTGCAGGCGGCGCGCGACTGGCTGGATGCAACCTTTGGGCAGCAGAGCGCGGGGCGGTTGCCGACCCGGGGCGGCTGGATTGTGCTGTTGCTGGTTGCGACAGTGGCACTTGGCTGGCCACTGGCGCGCGCGCTTCCTGCGGGTGATGGCGCAGGTGAGGGACTGAGCACGCGGACCTTCCTGCTCGCGGCCCTGGCCCCGGCAGTCGTGGTTCCGCTGCTGCTGTGGCCCTTCGACATCCGGTTGCTGCCGGTTCTGGTGGCCGATTACCTTGCGGTGCATCTGGGGCTTTACGGCCTGATCACACTGGCGCTGCTTGCGCGCAGCGGGGGATTGCGGGCGCAGTTCCCCAGCCGGGTCTGGTGGATCGCGGGGGGCGTCGCTCTGTTCGGGATTGCCGTAGTGGGCGGGGTTCTGGACCGCTATGTCGCCTCGTTTGTGCCGCACCCCGGCAGGTTGGCCGTGATCGCCGGGCTGGCCCTTGGCGCTGTGCCGTTCATGGTGGGCGACGCTGTGCTGACGGGCGGCGGGCGCGGGCGGCTTTGGCGGGTGGTGATGGCGCGCGGGGCATTTCTGGCGTCACTGCTGACGGCGGTCGCGCTGAATTTCGAGGCGCTTTTCTTCCTCGTCATCATCCTGCCTGTGATCGTGCTGTTTTTCCTGCTGTTCGGGATGATGGCCGGCTGGGTCGGACGGCGCACCGGGTTGCCTGCTGCCGCCGGGCTGGGCCTTGGCCTTGTGCTGGCATGGGCATTGGGGGTGACGTTTCCAATGTTCGATGCCGGATTGCCCGGCTGACACGCTTGCCGTGTGGGCGAAGCGGCCCTTTTCAAAAGCGCGACGTTGATAATCGTCTTTCGACCGCGTAACTCTGATCCATGATCACGCAAAAGATGAAATATGCCCTGAAGGCGCTGCTGACCCTCGCGGATGAGGCGGAAAAGGGGCATCCCGAACCGCTTACGATCGAAGAGATCGCGCGGCGGTCCGGCACGCCCAAGCGGTTTTTGGAACACATCCTGCTCGAAGTGCGCAACGCCGGTGTGATCGCGTCAATCCGGGGCCGGTCGGGGGGCTATGTGCTGATCAAGAAACCGACCGAGATTTCCATCTCGGAACTCTTGCGCACCATCGACGGGCCCATCGCCCCGCTGCCCTGCCTGTCGCGCCGCGCCTATCAGCGCTGCGAGGACTGCACCGACGAGGCAACCTGCCGCATCCGCAAGGTGTTTGCCGAGGTGTTCTGGTCCTATTTGCTGATCATCGAATCTCTGACGCTGCAGGACATGCTGAGATCGGAATCGGTTGCCGTGCAGGTGATCGGCGCGTGATCTGCTTTACCCCGTATGGGTGGCCTGCGCCAAGACGAACTGAATGCTGAACCGGACCTGACCCGCCCCATCCTGCCGGACAAGGGCCACCCCCATCGCGCGGGCGAGGGAGTCGGCAATCGACAGGCCAAGGCCCATGCCATCCGACCCTTCGCCCGGCTTGAAGCGCGCATCCGCCATCAGGGTGCCGTGCGTCGGGTTCTCGATCGAAAGTCGCCCGTCGGGGACAAGGCGCAGCGTCACCGGGCCGTTGCCGTGCTCCACCGCGTTTTCCAGCAGGTTGCGCAGCAGGATCGCCACGGCATCGGCATCGGCCACGACCATCATACGGTCCAGATCGCTGTCGTCGAACCGGATCGGGTGGCGCGCACGCGGGCGGATATCGTCGATCAGCAGGTGAAGGATACGCACCAGATCGGCGGGACCCTGACCAACCCCCACCCCTGCCTCGGACCGGGCAAGCTGCAAAAGCCGTTCGACCCGCCGGGTCAGCGCATCAATCATCGGAAGGGTGGCGTTGGCGTCGAGGTCGGAGGCCAGTTCCAACCGTGCCCGGATCGCCGCCAGCGGCGTGCGCAGCTCGTGCGCGACATTGGCGACAAAGTCGCGTTCTGCCTGTCGAAGATGTTCGAGCCGGCCCAGATAGGCGTCGAACGCCTTGGCCAACGGCTGCAGCTCCCGGGGCAGGCCCACGGCCTCCACCGCCGAAAGATCGTCCGGTCGGCGGGCCGCTACGCTGGACGCCAGCACCTGAAGCGGCAACATCGCCTCGGCCGACGTCCGGCGCAGGCCCAAGAGCAACAGAATTATCAATGGCAGAGCAAGCACCAGAAAGGCCGACGCCACCTCCAGCATCTCCTCGCGGCGCCAGCGTGTGCCGTGGGCGGCTTCGATCACCGTGCCTTCGGCGGTGCGCCGCAAGATGCGCCACCCCGGCGCGTCATGGAACCCGTCTTGCAGCAGCGTGGGCCAAGGCGCGGGTGTGGCCGTTGTGGAATCGGGCCGCAACCGCAGGATGCGTTCGCCATCGTTTGTTTCCACGCCGAGGCTGCGCGGAATGGCCGCGGCTTCGGCGGTGTCAAGAAAAAGCACGGTCGTCTCCACCAGCGCCTGCAATTCCTCGTCGAACATCTCGTTGATCTCGTGGTCAAGCACCACCGCCGCAAGCGCGATGGTCGCAAGCCACGCTGCCGTGGCAAGGCCAAGGACCCGCGCCGTCAGCCGTCGCCGCAGCGACCATGATGGGGCAGCGTCCGTCATGGCAGCACATATCCCAGCCCGCGCCGCGTCTCGATAACGCCTGCGCCAAGTTTATGCCGCAGGCGCGAGACATAGACCTCCACTGCGTTGCCTTCGATTGCGGCATCAAAGGCGTAAAGCGCCTCCTCCAGCGCAGGCTTGGTCAGCACCCGGCCCCGCGCTCCGAGCAAAGCATCAAACAGCGCCCATTCCCGCGCGGTCAGCCGCACCTCGTGCGCCCCGCGCCAGACGCGGGCGGCGGCGCGGTCAACTTCCAGATCGGCGAGTTGCACCCGCGTTTCTGGCACGCCCTGCGCACGGCGGGCATGGGCGCGGATACGTGCGGATAATTCCCGCTAGTCATAGGGTTTGACCACATAGTCATCCGCGCCTGCGTCCAGCCCGGCAATGCGGTCGCTGATCTGGTCGCGCGCCGTGGCGATGATGACCGGGGTGCGGTCACCTGACGCGCGCAGGGACCGCAGCAAGCCAAGCCCTGAGCCGTCTGGAAGGCCGAGATCAAGAATGATTCCCGCATAGGTGGTCACATCCAGCGCCGCCCGCGCGGTTGCGGCGTCGGGGGCGTGATCAACAGCATGCCCTTCGGCTTGAAGAAACCGCAGGACAGATCGGGCAAGGTCTTTGGAATCTTCGACAAGCAAAAGGCGCATGTGACTGCATAGACCACCAGCCCCCGGCGGTAACAGGAAAATTGTGTCGGCCCCGGCACTGTAAGCAAGCCGCAAGCTTGGGCTGCAAAAGCCACCGGGCCGCACCCGGCCAAGCCACTGCAGAATGCCCGATGACAGACCGCTCCGCCCCCACCGCCGCCACGTTCCGCCTGCCGCGCCCAACGCTTGGGCAGTCGATGCTGACGCTGATTGTCGCCACCTACATCATCGCGCTTCTGAACAGCGGATTCTGGCACCATGTGGCGCTGATTTTTCCACACTCCTTTTGGCAGCGTGCCTTGCTCGGGCTTTCCGTCTGGTCGCTGACGGTGTTGACACTGGAAGCCTTTGGGCCGTGGCGGCTGCAAAAGCCAGTGGCTGCGGTGTTGATCCTGCTTGCGGCAGGGGCGCATTACTATGAACGCACCTTTGGCGTGCTGATCGACAGGGAAATGGTCCGCAATGTCTTCCAGACGACCATGGCCGAGTCGCGCCATCTGGTGACATGGGGGGCTGTGGCGCAGATCGGTTTGACGGGCGTGGTGCCTGCGTTACTGGTCTTCTGGCCAGAGGTGCGCCGCTTCGGGCCGATGCATCAGGTCTGGCGCTGGCCGCTTGGGGTTGCACTGTCCTTTGCATTTGTGGCCGGACCGTTGTTTCTGGAATTCAAGACGTTCTCGGCGGCGTTGCGCGAACATGACGCGCTGATGGCATCCTACCAACCCGGCGCAACACTGACCGCCATTTTCAAGTTTGGCCGCGAACAGTGGCGCACCGCCGACCCCGTCGCGCGCCCCCTTGGCACCGATGCACGGTCGGGGCCAACCCTTGCCGCGGTTCAAAAGCCGGTGCTGCTCGTGATCTATGCCGGTGAAACCGCGCGGGCGCAGAACTTTGGCCTGAACGGATATGCCCGCGACACGACGCCGGGTCTGCGCGAGCGCGGGGTGATCAACTTTCGGGATACCACCGCCTGCGGAACGTCGACCGCCGTATCGCTGCCGTGCATGTTCTCGCGGCTGACGCAGGCCGATTATTCCCGCGCCGGTTTTCTGGCCGAGGAGAACCTGCTCGACGTGCTGTCCCGCGCGGGTTGGGATGTGCAGTGGCACGAGAACAACACCGGCGACCAGATGATCGCGCGCCGCACGGGCTGGTCAAACGTGGACCCAGCCCTGACCCCGGACGCCTGCGCCTTGGAATGCACGGACGAGGTGTTCTTGCCGATGGTCGAAACCACGCTGGCCAGCATGACAGGCAACACCGTGCTGGTGTTGCACATGATCGGAAGCCACGGCCCGGCCTATCACCTGCGCTATCCGCCTGCACGCGCCCTGTTCCAGCCCGAGTGCAAGACGGCGCAGTTTTCCGACTGCACGCTGGATCAGATCGTCAACACCTATGACAACACGATCCTTGAAACCGACCATGTGCTGTCACGCACCATTGACCTTCTGGCGGCCAGCGACCGCGTGTTGCCTGCCATGCTCTTTCTGTCGGACCACGGTGAATCCTTGGGCGAAGACGGCCTGTTCCTGCACGCCGCCCCGCGTTTCATGGCGCCGGAGGTGCAGACGAAGGTGCCGTTCGTGATGTGGCTGGACCCACGTTTCGCCAAAGAACTGGCGCTGGATACCGGCTGCCTGCGGGATGCAGGGGGCCAACCTGTCAGCCACGACCATATGTTCCACAGCGTGCTTGGGCTGCTGGACGTCGCGACGTCGGTGCGTGAACCTGCGCTGGACGTGGCGACGGACTGCCGTATCAAAAGGGGAACCTGATGCCGAACCCGGTGCCCGAAGCCGCGCGCAAGGTGGTGCCCCCGCGCGGCGGCTTGCTGCATGTGATCGATGCCGCAGGCTATTCGCTGGCCGGGTTGCGGCGGCTTTGGGCCGAAACCGCAGCGCGGTTGGAGGTCTTGGGGGCGGCGCTGACGGCCGCCCTGTTCGTGTGGCATGGTGCGGTGCTTTGGCAGTGGCTGGTGGCCGGGTTGCTGTCCGCGCTGGTCCTTGCCGTCGAGGCGCTGAATACCGCGATCGAGGTTATGACCGACCGTTTGTCGCCGGAATGGTCGCAGACGGCCAAGGATGCCAAGGATCTTGGGTCGCTTGCGGTCGGGCTGATGCTGGTGGTCAGCGGCGCCTTCGTGGTCGGGGTGCTGACCGGGTTGGTCTAACGGCGGCGGCTGTCACAAAACCTTCGCTGGACGTGCGGGCGCGCTTTGGGGCATTCATCCGCGCAGACGCCCTGACATCCGAAAGGACCTGCCAGCATGCC
>JAUXPG010000440.1 GCA_030683915.1 Gemmobacter sp. | reverse complement strand
CGGGCTGCCTTACCATCTGGTGACCGGTGATGTCCGGCAGGCGAACTACTCAAGTTTGCGCGCCGAACTGGTCGAGTTTCGCCGCCGCGTGCAGCAGTTGCAGCACGGGGTGATCGCGCACCAGCTGTGCCGTCCGGTCTGGGCGCGCTGGCTGGACATGGCGCAACTGGCCGGGCGGATTGAACTGTCCGACCCTGTCGCCGCGCGCATGGTGCAGTGGATCCCGCCGCGCTGGGACTGGGTCGATCCGCTGAAAGACATCCAGGCGCAGGTGCTGGCGATGGAAGCGGGCATTACCTCGCGGCGCAAGGTGGTCGAGGCCACCGGCTAAGATGTCGAGGAAGTCGAGCGGGAAAATGCCGTGGACGCCGCCCGGGTGGCGGCACTTGGCCTCAGCTATTGGACAGGTCCGGGCGAGACGCAAGGCGCGCGGGCCACACCTGCGACGGCTCCGGAGAGCGAAGAAGATGACAAGCCGCCCTGAAATCTGGAAAGTAGTGACAGTGAGAATGATGCCAGGGCGGGCAACCATGCCATTCAATATGACTGAACGGGATCTGGACCTGATCCAGCTTGAGGAACTGCATTCGGAAAGCGGTTCCGCCGATTGGTTTGCTGGTCGGATCGGTCTTGACGGATGGCGCTTTGTCCAGGCTCGCCATTCCATCTCACACGAGGCGAATGGATCGTACGGGGAGACGGACATTCTGGTTGTCTTCGAGAAAGATATGCAGCGTTGTGCAGTGATGATCGAGGACAAGACTGCGGCCGCGTTTACAGAGCGGCAGGCCGAACGTTATCTGGAACGGGGGGCTCTGCTCGTCACCTCGGGGGAAGTCGCAACTTATCTGACAGTGCTAGTTGCGCCGGAGCAATACCTCGTTGCGGTTCCTGACGATGCGCCTTGGCATGTCCGTATTGCAGTCGAAGAGATTGCGGCCTGGTTCGCCCGCCGCGAAGGGCATCATGCTGAATGGCGGAGCCGGGCACTTCACCGCATGATCGAGCGCGTGAAACGGAGTGCGTCACCCGGGACAGAAGATGTTGCACGCTTCAGCCTCGCGTTTGCCAGCTTTCTGGCCCGCCATCACGCGCGAAACCTGCGGCACAACCCCAGACGCGACAGGTCCGGCCCGACCATTGGATTCCCGGGCTCCAATACATCCAAGACGCTCTGGTGGAAATTCTCGATAAGCCAAATGGCACTTCAGTTGATGGATGAATACGCGGGACAGGCTGAGCTTCTGGCGCTCCCTCCGGGCGTCGAGCTTGAGCGGGCCCAAGATCATGGGCGCAAATGCGACTATCTCGTGGTCGCAATTCCTCCCGTCGATCCGTCGCAGCCGTTTGAGGAGCAAACCGACGTGGTCGACGCGGCGATCGAGGCGGCTTACCAGATTCTTCAGGTCGTTCCGCTACTGGAAGCAGCCGTCGAAGGCTGAACCTGCAGTCGCTGACTTAGAAGGGCAAAGTTGCCTTGGCGGGCTGGCGGCCGGTCAGGTCCAGCTGCGCGCCGAATGCGGGTCGGCCTTTTTCGCCGATCTCGTGGCCCACAAGGAGGTGCGCGAGACCTATCTCAACACCGCCGCTGCCGCCGATCTGCGGGGACGTGTGGGCGAAGAGGTCAGCTTTGGCGGCATCACCTTTCGCCGCTATCGGGGTGGTCTGGGCTTCGGTGTGTCGACCGACAAGGCGTATTTCTACCCCGACGGCGTCGAGGGCCTCTTCGAGATCTACTTCGCTCCGGCCGACACCTTCGAGACGGTGAACACGCTGGGCCTGCCGCTCTACGCGCGCATGATCCCGGATCGCGACCGGGACGAATGGGTGCGCCTCGAGATCGAGAGCAACCCGCTGCCGATCTGCACCCGACCGCAGGTGCTGCGTTCGGCGAGGCGGACGTGATGACGTTTACCGCGAGCGGGGCCGGTCCCAGACCATGCCGTCAAGGCGCAGGTCCAAGGAGAAGCTGTCCTTTGTGAACTCGAGCCCGAGGCGCGGATGCTCGCGCAGGGCCTGCGCGCCGGTGGGGCCGATCCGGATGCGCCAGGTCTGACGTTCGACCGGCTGCGCGGCGGCAAAGGCACGGCAGGTCAACACGGCGAGGTTGGCGCCCCGTCCACCGAGAAGGCGGTGTAGTCGGCCGCATCGTCGGGAAAGGGCGTCTCCGGGCTCTCGGCGTAGAACAGGAAGCGGTAGAAGACCATTTCGGCTGCCGCTGTCTCGGGTGCCTCGGCCCCGTACCAGAGGCCGGGCGTCAGTCCCGCCCGGCGAAACCGCGATCCCTCCGGATAGGGGCGATAACGGAAAGGCGTGGCCAGCAGGTAATCGAGCGCGCGGCAGTCCTCCGGTAGGGGCGGCTTCGTGGCTTCGAGGATGTCTTCGAGGGTCGCCTGTTCGGCGAGGCTGTCGACAAGCTTCAGTTCAGGCCGCGCCGTGGCATCACGGTCGGAGACCGGCCGGGGCGTCGTCACCGCGCCGATCTTCCCGCTGGTGCCGCAGGTCAAGCTGCCGAAGCGGCTGGACCTCGCGCGTGATGCTGACCGGCGTTGGACAGCGTGCCGCGTCTGATCGTGGCAAATTGGGTGTCACGCGGATAAAGCACTTGATGTCCAGTCCGGCCGGTTGATATTGCTTCGGGGCCCAAATGCGCAGGCAAGTTGTAGGGTCAGGACCCATTGATCTGCTTGAGGCCGCCCGGCCTGCGTGATTCAAGCTCCCGAACTGACGGGGGTGATGATGAGCAACCTTTTCTGGCTGACCGAGGCCTAAGAGAGAGCCGTGGACGCGCCAGCTGACATGACCCATCAGTCAAACCGGACCTGGCGACGGGAATGCGTTCCGGCTCAGCGACCTGTTAGCGCAGCCCGATGTCGGCCAGTGCTGCTGCAAGGTCCGGCGGCAAGGCATCGTCGCGCGCGCGTGGCGCTGCCAGATCGCGCGGGGTTTCCGCCGGGGCGAGGTACCGCCAACCCTGAAAGGGACGGCGCAGCACCGGCTCGGTGCGGATGACCTTGGGATCAAGATGGATGGCGCAGCGCGCGATCCCGTCGGTGCCGCGCACCTCCTCCAGTGCAAGAACGAGCTGGCGCGCAAGCACCTGCCCCTTGAACACCCAATACAGCGACCCGCCTGCCAGCAGTTCGGACTCGCGCTTGGGCCACATGCGGGTGACATGCACCGCCCGCCCTGCGGGCCAACGGCCACGCTGGCTCGCCTGCCATGCAATCAGGTCTTCGACCGCCTCGGCGCCGACGCAGAGTTTTACCAGATTTATGTGGTCCGTCATGGTCCGCCCCGATCCGTTGTGGATATCATAGGGCATGACATCGTCGCTGCAAGGGGTGGGCGGTTGACCCTGCGCGGAACGCGGCCTATCCTCCTTGCCTTGCCCCAGCCCGAGGATGCCCCCCAATGAGCCGTTTCGACGCCCCCATCGCCGCGCAGATCTGGGACATGAAGTATCGCCTGAAAGATGCGGACGGCACCCCGGTCGATGGCACGGTCGAGGATACCTGGCGCCGCATCGCCCGCGCACTCGCCGAGGTCGAGACCGAGCCGCAGGTCTGGGAGGACCGATTCTACACCGCGCTGGAAGACTTCAAATACCTGCCCGCCGGGCGGATCACCGCGGGTGCCGGCACCGGGCGCAGTGTCACGCTCTTCAACTGTTTTGTCATGGGCACCGTCCCCGACAGCATGGGCGGCATCTTTGACATGTTGAAAGAGGCCGCGCTGACCATGCAGCAGGGCGG
>JAUXPG010000435.1 GCA_030683915.1 Gemmobacter sp. | reverse complement strand
CCTGCTGGCCTTGCTGCGCCGCGTCGACACCCCCACCGTCTGCAATGCCATCGAAGTGGCGCAGGGCAAGCGGGGTTTTCAGGGCTTTACCCGTGGCACGATGCTGGCGTCTGACCCGCAAGGCCCGGCGATGGTGGGCTTTGCCGTCACCGCGAAAATCGCCGGGGTGGCGCCACCCGCCGAAGACAGCGCCACGCTGCGCGCGCGCAGGATGGACTATTACCGCGCGATGGCGGAAGGGCCCAAACCTTCGGTCGCCGTGGTCGAGGATGTGGATTTTCCCGCCTGTGTCGCCGCCTACTGGGGCGAGGTGAACACCGCCATCCACAAAGGCTTTGGCATGTCGGGGGCGCTGACCAACGGTGTCATGCGCGATCTGGGGGATCTGGAGCCGGGGTTCCCGGTGGTCGCCGGGTCGGTTGGCCCGAGCCACGGCTTTGTGCATGTGCGCGAGATCGGGACGCCGGTTACCGTGTTCGGCCTGACGGTCCGGTCCGGTGATCTGGTCCATGCCGACCGTCATGGCGCGGTGGTGATCCCGCCCGAGGTTGTGCCGCATCTGGAGGACGCGATCCGCAAGCTTCTGGAAACCGAAAAGCTGGTGCTGGGCCCGGCCCGCGCGCCGGGGTTCGATTTCGCGGCATTCGAAGCGGCGTGGACCGCGTTTGAAAACGCCCGGACCTGAGGGATGGCCGATCCGACGCCGACCGAAGACCGCCTGTTGACCGACCTGTCGCAGCTTGGCCTCAGTCTGCGTGCAGCCGAGATTGCCGGGGTGCTCGCAACCGCGCAGTATCTCGAGCGTGCCAAAGGTTTGGTTGCCGAGTATCTGGACCGCGAAAATGCAGCTTGCTGACCTGCCTTTGGCCACCGTCGCGCAGCAGCTTCGGGCCGGGGACCTGACCTCGGTCGCGTTAACCGAGGCGCATCTGGCGCGCATCGCTGCGCGCAACCCCGATGTCCGCGCCTTTGTCACGGTGACCGAGGCGCAGGCAAGGGCGGCGGCGCAGGCGGCGGATGCGGCCTTTGCGGCGGGTCGGGACCTTGGCGTGATGCAAGGTATTCCGTTCGCGATCAAGGATCTGATCGACATGGCCGGGGTGCCTTGCACCTACGGGTCGCGCCGCCATGCCGGGCATGTGCCTGACCGCGATGCCGTCGTCGTGGCCCGGTTGCTGGCGCAGGGCGCGGTGCCGCTGGGCAAGGTCGCGACCTATGAATATGCACTGGTCGGCCCAAGTTTCGACCAGCCGCATCCGCCCGCGCGTAACCCGTGGAACCTGGGCCACATCACCGGGGGGTCTTCCTCGGGGTCGGCGGCGGCGGTGGCGGCGGGGATGGTACGGGTGGCACTCGGCACCGATACCGGGGGGTCCGTCAGGTCGCCCGCCTGCTATTGCGGGGTGGTGGGGCTGAAACCGCCTTATGGCGCCTTGCCGATGGAGGGAGTTTATCCCTTGTCACCGGGGTTGGACCATCTTGGCGTGATGGCCGCGTCGGTTGGGGATGCCGCGCTGTGCCTTGCCGCGATGGGCGGTCCGGCGGCAGAGGGGGCGCATACTATCCGGGGCCTGAATATCGGATATGCCCGCGACTGGTTCGCCACCGACCCTGCCTGCGATCCGGCGGTTCTGGCCGCGCTGGATGATACCGCTGGTGCGCTGAGCCTGCTTGGCGCGCGGGTCAGCCTGACGACGCTGCCCGACTACCCCACGATGGAGGCCGCAGGCGCGATCATCCTGCACGCCGAGGCGCTGGCGCATCATCTGGCCGCACTGCAGGCGCATGCGGCGGGCTATGGTCGGCAGGCATATCAAAGCCTTGTGTCGGGGGTTCGCCTGACCGATGCCGACCTTGCACAGGCGCGGCAGGCGGCGGTCAGGATGCGCGCGGCGATGGAGACCTGCCTTGCCCCGTTCGACGCGGTGTTGACGGGCAATGTACTGGCCCCCGCGCCACCGTTCAGCGCCTTTGCCGATGACCGTGCGGTTTGGACTGCCATGCGGACCCTTCCCTTTAACGTGACCGGCCATCCGGTGCTGGCGCTGCCTGTCGGCTTTGCCGGGGGCCTGCCGCTTGGGGCGCAGATCGTGGGCCGCGATACCGCGATGCTGGTCCGCATCGGCGCGGCGCTGGAGGCCGCGACCGATGCAGGCGCGCAGCGGCCTTACCTGCGGACCTGAAGCCGGTCCAGCCGCAGTTGTGCGGCGCGGCGGTGTCCCTCCAACCCTTCCGAGGCGCTTTGCCGGGCGGCGGGCGGGGCCACTGCCTGGACACCGCGTTCGTCCAGCCATTGATGTGTGGCGATCTTGACATAGGCGCCCACCCACAAGCCGCCGGTATAGCGCCCGGCCGCCATTGTTGGCAGCGTGTGGTTGGTGCCCGAGCATTTGTCGGAATAAACCACGCTGGCCAGTTCGCCGATGAACAGCGACCCGTAGTTGCGCAACCGTTTCGCCAAGCCATGTGGATCGGCGGTGTGGATCTGCAGATGCTCGGCGGCGATATGGTCGGAATAGGCGATCATCGCGGCCTCGGAGTCGCAGACGACGATCTCGCCATAGTCGCGCCACGCGGGCGCTGCGACATGGGCGGTCGACAGCGTGGCCAGTTGCGCCTCGACCTCGGCCAGCACGGCACGGGCAAGGGCCGCTTCGGTGGTGATCAGCCCGACGCGGGTGCGGACGTCATGTTCGGCCTGCGCCAACAGGTCAGTCGCAATCATCGCCGCGTCGCCGGTGTGGTCGGCCAGAATGAAAATCTCGGACGGGCCTGCCAACTGGTCAATGCCGACCGGGCCGAACACCTGACGCTTCGCTTCGTTCACAAAGGCATTGCCGGGTCCGACGATCTTGTTGACTTGCGGCACGGTTTGGGTGCCGTAAGCCATGGCGGCAATGGCCTGCGCCCCGCCGATGCGGAAGATCCGGTCGGCGCCGGACAGGTGGCACCCGGCAATCATCGCCCGGTGGGCATTGGGTGGCAGACAGGCAATGACCTGATCGACCCCGGCCACCTTGGCCGGAACGATGGTCATGATGGGCGCGGACAGCAACGGAAACCGACCACCGGGCACATAGCAACCCACCGTTTCGATCGGGATCACCCGATGCCCCATGAACACGCCGGGCAGGGTTTCCATGTCCAGCGGCAGCATGGTAGCCAGTTGCGCTTGTGCGAACTTGCGGACGTTGGCGATGGCGAATTCGGTGTCGGCGCGGGTTTGCGGGGCGAGTTCTTCAAGCGCGGCCAGCCGGTCATCCATCGACACTTCAAAGCTGTCGAGTTCGGCGTTGTCGAACCGGCGTGCATAGTCGCGCACCGCCGCATCGCCCTTGTCGCGCACCGCGGCCAGAATTTCCTGCACCAGCCCTTCGACCGATCCGGTATCGGTGACCGAGTTTCGGGCCGGGGCCTTCAGCCAGGTCAAACCTGTGGGCAGGGTGGACGGGTTTGCCATGGATCGTGTCTCCTGAACGGGAAAATGCCGGGGCATGCGGCGCGCCTTGCGTCAAATATCACCTTGCGACGGGCTGTCCAAGCGAATCTTGCATACGTTTTCACAACATCGGAAGTTCGGGCGCCGCAGCGTCAGTCGGTCAGGCCGTGCCGTGGTGGGCGGGGCGCCATCGCGGCGCTCTGCGCCATGACAACGCGTTGCCCGGAACCGGGCCGGGCACGCACCCGACCATCCGCCACCACAACCTCGCCCCGACGGATCACGGTGTCGGGCCAGCCCGTCACCTGCCGACCGGCCCACGGATTGTAGCCTGCGCCATCCAGCGTTTTGCCCAGCGTGACGCGCCGCGACGGGTTCCACAGCACGATGTCGGCGTCTTGCCCCGGTGCAATGCGGCCCTTTCCCGTCAGGCCAAAGATGCGGGCGGGGGCGGTGGCTGTCAGGTCAACAAACCGCTCCGGCCCCAACCGCCCGCCTGTCACCATCGCGTCGAACATGAGTGGCAGACGCATTTCCAGACCGGGCTGACCATTGGCCAGTTTCGGGAAAGGCGCGTCGGTGCCGTGGGCGAACTTGCCGCTGGCATCCAGCCGATAGGGCGCGTGGTCGGATGTCACCGCCGCCAGATCGCCGGTTTCAAGCCCGCTCCATAGCGCCGCCTGATCGGCGGCCAATCGTTGCGGCGGGCTGCAGAGGAAACCCGCGGCATCGGGGCCGTTCAAGACGTCGACGGTCTGGAACAGGTAATGCGGGCAGGTTTCGGCGACCACCGGCACGCCGCGTGCCCGGGCCCCGCGCACCACGGCCAGACCTTCGGCGCATGAGATGTGAAACAGCATGACCGGCTGGCCGATGAATTCCGCGAAATGGCAGATGCGCGAGAGTGCCTCGACCTCGGCCAGACGAGGGTGGGCGGCGGCGTGGAACCGCGGCGCCACCTGCCCGGCGTCGACCAGACGCCGCATCATCCAACGGATCATCCCGTCGTTTTCGGCATGCACACACACAATGCCGCCGCCCTGACGCACGGTATGCAGGATATCGAGGATGCCCTCGTCCGCGACGCGGACCTTGTCGTAAACGGTGAATATCTTGACCGAGCGGTGCCCGGCGGCCAGCAGGGCGGGCAAGTCTTCGGTCAGGTTGGCACCCGAGGTGTCGGAGACGATGACGTGAAAGGCATAATCGCCCATCGCCCCGCGCGTGGCGCGGGTTTCATAATCGGCCACCACGTCGCGCAGCCGCATGCCAGGGTGTTGGGCGGCAAAGGACACGGTGGTCGTGGTCCCGCCGCGCAGCGCGGACCGGGTCGCTGTTTCAAAGGTGTCGGCGTTCATCAATCCGGCGCCGGACAGTTGTTCGATATGGCAATGGCTGTCTACCCCGCCGGGCATGACCAGGTGCCCGGTCGCATCAATGCGCTGCCCCTGTTGGCCTCCGGCATCGCCAAGCGCGATGACCTTGCCGTCGCGCACCACGACATCGGCGCGCATCCGGCCATCGGGGCCCACGACCGTTCCCCCGGCAATGATCAGATCATCCATCCCCGCCCCCCTTTGCGCCCCGCCAATCTGGCGATCCTGCATCGGGCCGGGGCCGATGCACAAGGCCCGCGCTCTGCCATTGACACCGGGCCGGGCCGGCGTAGGCTTGGGCCGTCCTTCCGTGACGGAGTGCCGCCATGACGCCGCCTGCCACGCCCCCCGGCCCGGTCGAACTGGCGATCACCTTCCTGTATTACCGCGACTTGCCACGCGCTTGCGCGTTCTATGAACAGGTGTTGGGCCTGTCGCTGGCGATTGATCAGGGCTGGTCGCGGATCTATTGCATCGCCGGGCAGGCCCATGTCGGGCTGGTGGATGAAAGCCGCGGGATGCACCGCGCTTCCGATCCCAAGCCGGTGCAACTGTGCATCCGCGTGCCCGATGTCGATGCTTGGCATCGCTGGGCCGCGTCGCATGGGGTGGCCGGCCTGACCGCGCCCCGCACGTCCGAGGCGCTGCGCATCCGCGCCTTTGTGTTCAACGATCCCGAAGGCTATCAGATCGAAGTGCAAAGCGCGCTGGACTGACCTTCCCAACCGCACAGGGCGTTACCCCATGACGATCCACATCCTGAACCCGAATTCGAGCACCCATGTCACCGCCGGGATTGACCGTGCGGTTGACGCGATGCGCGCCCTTTGCCCGGTTCCCATAGCCTGTCACAGTCTGGCAGAAGGCCCGCCGGAGATCGAGAGCCAGGCCCATGTCGATGGCGTGGTCGCACCGTTGCTGGCGCAGGCGCGCGGGTTGGAGGACGGGGCCTCGGCCTTTGTGGTGGCGTGCTTTTCCGATCCCGGCCTCGCCGCGCTGCGCGAGCAAAGCAAAAGGCCCGTGCTGGGAATCGCGGAATCGGCGGTGTTGACGGCAATGACGATGGGGCAGCGGTTCGGGATTGTGTCGATCCTGTCGCGATCGATCCCGCGGCACATGCGCTATCTGGGGGCGATGGGGGTTATGGACAGGTTGGCCGCCGACCTGCCGCTGGAGCTGGGCGTTGCAGAGCTGGCCAGCCGCGACCGGACGTGGGCGCGGTTGATGGCGGTGGGGCAAGACCTGATCGGGCGGGGGGCCGAGGTGCTGATCCTTGGGTGCGCGGGCATGGCCGACTACCGGGCCGACCTTGCCGCCGAGCTTGGGCGCCCGGTGATCGACCCGTGCCAGGCCGCCTGCGCGATGGCAATTGGTCGGCTGGCATTGTCCCGCGCCACCTGAGCGGCTGCGCGGTCAGACCCGGATGGTCAGCGTGATGCGGTTGCAGGGCGTCAGCAGGACCGACCGTTGCAGCGGCACCATCGCGCCGTCGAAAACCACCTTTTCCATGTCGAACAACGGCTCGCCCGCGTTGCAGGCCAACACCTGCCGTTCCGCCTGACCGGCCAGCCGCACGTTGATCTTGCGGGTGGCGTGTTCCAGCACACGGCCAAAATGGGTCCGCAGCAGGCGGTAGATGGACACATCATCGTGTAGCAGGTCGGCCAGACCGGGAAACAACCGGCTGTCGAACTGCGAGGTATCCAGCGTCAGCGGGCCTTTCCGCGTGCTGATCAACCGGCGCACCGTCAAGACCGGCGCACCGGGTTCAATACGCAGCGCAGCCGCAGTCGCCGCATGGGCGGGTCCTTCGGACACACTCTGGATTTCCGAGTGGTGTTCCACACCGATGGCTGAATAGGTTTCTGAAAACCCGTCCAGCTTCACCAGACTGCTTTCGATCCGCTGCACGGTGACGAAGGTGCCTTTGCCGTGGCGCTTTTCCAGCACGCCTTCGTCCTGCAACTCGCTGATGGCGCGGCGCACGGTGATGCGGCTAACCCCGTAAATCTCGCCCAACTGCGCCTCGGTCGGCAAAAGCCCGCCTTCGGCATACCGGCCATCGGCGATTTCGGCGCGCAGGCGTTGTTTCATCTGGGTGTAGAGCGGCACCGCATCGATGCGCGTCAGACTGTCATCGGCGGCCGGGTCGGAAAGGGGATGCTGCATTGCGACTCCGGCGAGTTATAGATGATGACATATGACCTCTACCCCGTAGCGTTTTTGCACACAAAAATCAACCTCATTGAATTTGAATGATTATTTCCGTTTGACAGGTGGCATGACTCACGGCATCGTATGTATAACGTCATATGACATCATGCAGGAGTCGGAATGTTGACCGAGACCACGGAAACCCAAGTCACCAACGCTTTGCGTGCCGCTGCGGCGCGCGACTCGGTGACGGACATCTTCTTTGTGGCCTGTGGCGGGTCCTATGCGCTGATGCTGCCGAACCAGCATGTGGTTGATCGTGAAAGCGCCTCGATCACTGGCGTGGCCATCAACGCCGCCGAGTTCAAGGCGCGGGCGCCGAAGCGGCTGGGCAAGGGGTCGGTTGTGATCCTGTGTTCGCATTCGGGCACCACGCCGGAGACGGTCGAGGCGGCGGAAATCGCCAACGCTGCCGGGGCGCTGACCATCGCGCTGACCATCGCACCCGCGAGCCCGCTGGCGCGGGTCGCGCACCACACCATAGTTTACACCCACGCGCCGATGACGATGACGGCCGACCATTCGCCCGCGATCCTGTATCGGCTGACCTTCGGCATTCTCGCCGCGCGGGATGGCAACGGCAAACTGGCCGATCTGGAGGCAGGGCTTGCCGCGTTGCCCGCGCTGGTGGATGGCGCCATCGCCACCAGCAAGGATGCGGTGGCCGCCTTTGCCGAAAGCCACAAGCGCGAGCCGGTGATTTACACGATGGGGTCGGGCGCCAGCTTTGGCGTGGCGTATTCCTTTGCCATCTGCATCCTGCAGGAGATGCAGTGGGTTCATTCCGCTGCGATCCACGCCGGTGAATACTTTCACGGGCCGTTCGAGATTACCGATTTCGACGTGCCGTTCATCCAGCTGGTCGGTGTCGGCCCCTCGCGCGCGATGGACGAACGCGCGCTGGCTTTCGCCCAGAGCTATAGCCGCCGCATGACGGTGCTTGACGCCCGCGAGCTGGGGGTGGAAACGCTGCCCGAAAGCGTGGCCGAGTATCTGGCGCCGCTGGTGTTTTCTCCGGTGCTGCGTGCCCATGCCGACAAGCTGGCCGATGCCAAGGGCCACCCGCTGACCGTGCGGCGCTACATGTGGAAGATGGATTACTGAGACCGACCCCGCCAGAGGGGTGGGTCCCTCTGGCGCCCCAACAGGAGGAAAGCCAATGAAAAAACTGATCCGCAGCGTCTCGGCGCTGGCCCTTGCGGCACTGGTTGCCGCGCCGGCCTTTGCCGATACAGAACTGAAAGTGTTCCACCGCTGGCCGAACGCGCCGTTCAAGACCTACATCGACAGCGTGATCGCCGACTTCGAAGCGGCGAACCCCGGTGTCAAGGTCGTGACCGATCAGGTGCTGAACGATGCCTACAAGGACAAGATCCGCGTCGTGCTGGGGTCGTCAAACCAGCCGGACGTGTTCTTTTCGTGGTCGGGCGAATGGGCGCACAACATTTCGCGCAATGGCCGGTCGATGGACCTGACCCCGGTGCTCGAATCGAACCCCGCCTGGCGTGACAGCATCATCCCCGCGCAGATCGAACCCTTCACGCGCGATGGCAAGGTCTATGGCCTGCCGTGGCAGATGGACGGCAAGGCGATCTTTTACAACAAGCCGGTGTTCGAAAGCCTTGGCCTGTCCGAGCCGACCTCGTTTGGCGAGTTGATGGCGCTGTGCGCCAAGCTCAAGGAGGCCGGGCATACCCCGCTGTTGTTCGGGGCCAAGTCGGCATGGGCGGTCAGCCACTATATCGGCACTTTCAACGAGCGCATCCTGCCGCCTGAAGTGTTGGCCAAGGATTACGACCGCAAGACCGGCGAATTCACGCATCCGGGCTATGTCACCGCGCTGGAAAAGTTCGCCGAACTGGCGACCTGCATGAACCCGGCGCCGAATGGCATTGACCACGAGGCCGAACGCAACGCATTCATCGCCGGGCGCGGCGCCATGTCCTATCTGCAATATGCCGAGATGGGTTTTCTGAAGAAGGCCGAGTTCCCGTATGGCTTCTTCATCTTCCCGCAGATCGAAGGCGGGGAAGGCAACCCGACCAGCCTGCAAGGTGCACCGCAAGGCTGGATGATTTCGGCCGACACCCCGAACAAGGACGTGGCGGTGAAGTTCCTGCAGCATCTGCTGTCGCCGGAAATGGGTGCGCGGCTGACGTCGGAAACCGGCATCATCAGCCCGATCAAGGGCGCGATCACCCCGGCTTCGGCGACGCCGGCACAACTGGTGGCGTTCGAGCAGATCATGAACGCGGGTGACCCCTACCTGTGGTTGGATACCGCGCTCGATGCGCAGGTCGCGGATGCCTATATGAAGGGCGTGCAACTGCTGCTCGAGGGGCAAAAGACCCCGGCCGAGGTGATGGCCGACGTGCAGGCCGCGGCCAAGCGCGTGCGCGAAAGCCTCTGAAGGGACGGCACCCTCCCTGCCGGATCTTCCCCGGGGGCGGCGTTCTGCCGCCCCCGCCATGCCTTCGAAGGATTCCCCATGCCGGCACGCGCCCTTGACCTGTGGCTCTATGCTGCCCCGTTTCTGATCGTGGTCGGGGTTTTCGTGTTCTATCCGCTGGCGGCGAACGTCTGGTTCAGCTTCTACAGCTTTTCTGCCTTTTCGCAGGAGATGAAGCTGGTCGGGCTGGAAAACTATCGCCGGCTGGGGACCGACCCGGTGATGCTGACAGCTTTCATCAACGTCGGGCTTTATGCCGCGATCTCGGTGCTGGTGCAGGTGGGCTTTGGCCTCGTGCTGGCCGCTGTCCTGTCGCAGGCGTTTCTGGGGCGGTGGGGCGGCGTGTTGCGCACCCTGTTCTTTGTGCCCGTCGTGATGTCGATCACCGTCATCGCTTTTGTCTTTACCTTCTTTTACGACCCCATGACCGGCCTGTTGAACATGATGCTGGAGGAGGTGGGTATGCGGTCCTGGACCCGCGCCTGGCTGGGGCAAAGCAGCACGGCGATCTATGCCGTCATCGCGGTGTCACAGTGGCAAAGCGTGGGTTACGTGATGATGCTGTTCATCGTCGCCATCCAAGGCATCCCGCGCGACCTTTACGAAGCGGCGGATCTGGATGGCGCGGGGCCAGTGGCCCAGTTCTTTCACATCACCGTGCCGCAGGTGCGCGATATGCTGGTGGTGGCCACGGTCGTGACGGTGACCGGATCGCTGACCGTGTTTTCGGAACCTTATATCCTGACCGGCGGCGGGCCTGGGCATTCCAGCACAACGCTGGCCACCCACATGTACCGATCCGCATTCTTCCGCGATGAGATGGGCTATGCCGCCGCCATCGCTTCGGTGATCTTCGTGGCGACCATGGCGGTGTCGTTGCTGCAACTGCGTATCTTCGGCAAGGCAAGGTGATCTTATGCAAACCCTGATCCGCCACCCTGCCCGCCTGCCCGTGATCCTGCTGTTGGCGCTGCATGCGGTCATCGTGATTTATCCGCTTTTCTGGATGATCACCAATTCGTTCAAGCCGACCGAGGAAATCTATGCCGCAAGCTGGTCACTGCCGACGGTATGGATGGTGGAAAACTATGCCAAGGCGTGGCGTGGTGGCATCTCGGCCTATTTTCTGAACTCGGTGATCGTGACGGGCGGCACCATCCTGCTGACGCTTGCCATTTCGGTGCTTGCGGCCTTTGGCATGGTGCGCGCCGAGACCGCTGGTGCCGGGCGCGCGGCCGGTCTGGTGCTGATGGCCTGTATCGGTGGCATGCTGGTGGCGCCGCAGGTCGCCTTGGTGCCGCTTTACAAGATGATGCAGGTCTTGCGTCTGCAGGACACCCATTGGGCGCTGATCCTGACCTACACGGCCTACCGCGTGCCGATTACCATCTTGCTGGTTCGGGCCGTGTTTCTGGCCGTTCCGCGCGATCTGGACGACTGCGCCCATATCGACGGCTGTTCATCGCTGCAAACGCTGTGGCACGTCTATCTGCCGATGAGCCGGTCGATCCTGCTGACTGCGTCGGTGCTGACGGCCTATCACGCCTGGAACGAATTCCTGTTCGCGATCATCTTCATCGACAGCGACCGGCTGAAAACCATTCCGTCCGGTCTGATGAACTTTCGCGACGCGCTGATGACAGACTGGGGCGTGCTGGTGGCCGGGTTGGTGATTTCGGCAGCACCCATCATCGTGCTGTTCATCGTGGCGCAGCGCTATTTCCTTTCTGGCTTTGCCGCTGGCGCGGTGAAGGGATGACGGAGGCTTTCATGACCACACCCGGCCTAGTGGGCATCGGTGACAATGTGGTGGACCACTACCTTGACCAAGGGGTGTATTACCCCGGCGGCAATGCCCTGAACGTGGCGGTGCTGGCGCGGCGGTTCGGGGTGGCGAACACCGAATATGTCGGCATCATCGGTGACGATGCCGAAGGCGCGCATGTGCGGGCGTCGATGTTGGCCGAAGGGCTGTCGGACTGCTGGCTGCGGCAGGCGGTCGGCGAAACCGGCAAGGCGAAGGTCACGCTGGAACACGGCGACCGGGTGTTCGTCGGGTCCAACAAGGGCGGGCTGCGCAAGCGGTTGGCCCTGCGGATGGATGACGACGATCTGGCGCTGATCGCCAGGATGGGTCATGTGCACTCATCGTGCTTTTCCTATCTGGAGCCGGAATTGCCGCGCATCCGTACCGTGGCGCGCGGGCTGTCGTTCGATTTCTCCACGGGTCGGGATGAGGGTTATTGGGCGCAGGTCTGTCCGCTCGTCACACTGGCCTTCCTGTCCGGGTCTGATCTGGACGACCCCGCGACCGAAGACCTGATCGCCCGCATCCATGCACTGGGCGCCCCGCAAGTCTGCGTCACTCAAGGCGAGCGCGGCGCCGTGTTTTCCGATGGCCGCCGCCTGATCCGGCAAGGCATCGTCCCGGCCACAGTGGTCGACACGATGGGCGCGGGCGATGCCTTTATCGCGGGGTTCCTTGCCGCCACCTTGTCCGGGGCGACCCCCGACACCGCCCTGCCCCATGCCGCCGCCTGCGCCGCCCGTGCCTGTGGCTGGGCCGCCGCATTCGGCCACCCCCATCCTGCGAATTGAGAGCACCATGGCCCAATTGACCCTGACCGATGTCCGCAAATCCTTTGGCACGCTGGAGGTGTTGAAGGGCATTGATCTGACCATCGCCAGCGGGGAACTGGTGGTGTTCGTCGGCCCCTCGGGCTGCGGCAAGTCTACCCTGCTGCGGTTGATCGCGGGGCTGGACACCATCAGCGCCGGGACGCTGGACATTGGCGGACAGGTGGTCAACGACGTGCCCGCGGCCAAGCGCGGCATCGCGATGGTTTTTCAAAGCTATGCGCTTTACCCGCATATGACCGTGCGGCGGAACATGGAATTCGGGCTGAAGATGGCGGGCCTTCCCCGGCCCGAGATTGAGCGCCGCGTGATGCAGACGGCGCGAATGCTGAAGCTGGACGATTACCTTGACCGGCTGCCGCGCCAGTTGTCCGGGGGGCAGCGCCAGCGCGTGGCGATCGGGCGGGCGATCACCCGCGAACCCCGCGTGTTCCTGTTCGATGAACCGCTGTCGAACCTTGATGCCGCCTTGCGGGTGGCGACACGGGTCGAAATCGCAGCGCTGCACGAACGGCTGCCGGGGGCGACGATGGTCTATGTCACCCTCGATCAGGTCGAAGCAATGACGCTGGCAGACCGTATCGTGGTGATGAACGCGGGACGGATCGAACAGGTCGGCACACCGATGGACCTGTATCACCGCCCGGCCAACCTGTTTGTCGCGCAGTTCATCGGGTCGCCTGCGATGAACATCCTGCCTGCGGTGATGGAAGGCAGGCGCCCGCGCATCAAGGAAGGTGGCGCCCTGCATCTTGGGTTGCGGCCCGAAGACCTTCGCCCTGCCGCGCCGGGGGAAGATGTGGTGCTGTCAGGTCACGTCACGCTGGTTGAACGGCTGGGCGAGGTGACGCTGGTGCATTTGGCAGATGCGACCGGGCGCAGCCTGATTGCAAAGCTGGACGGTGATGTCGAAGTGGCGCGCGGCCAGCAGCTTGACCTTACTGCCGACCCCGAGCGACTGCACCTGTTCGATGCGGACGGCCAGAGAATGCTGCGGCCGACCTGAAAGGAAGGGGCTAGGCCACCTTGGCCGGATATTTCGGCGCATGCAGCCCGAGGGCGCGCGCTTGCGCGATATCGGCCACCAGATCACGGCGCGCGGCGGCAAAAAGATCATCAAGGCTGTCGATCACGAAATAGACAGGTTGCAGGATGTCGATCCGGTAGGGCGTGCGAAGGATGTCGATCACATCGAAGCGACGCAGTTCGGGCTTGTCCGAGGTTGCCCAATCCAGTTCTGCGATGGACGAGGCCAGCCCCGACCCAAGGCCTTTGACCCCGGCCCCTTCGCGCAGCAAGCCGAATTCGATGGTGAACCAGTAGAGCCGGATCAGCCACGCGTAATCCGCCTTTTCCGCGCGCAAGCCCGCTTCGCCGATGGCCTGGCTGAAGGCGGCAAACCGTGGGTCGGTCAAAAGCGGCGTGTGGCCGAAGATTTCGTGAAAGATGTCAGGTTCTTCGATGTAATCAAAATCCTCGCGCCGCCGCATGAACGAGGCGGCGGGAAAGCGGCGTTCGGACAGCAACTGAAAAAACCGCCCGAACGGAATGAGCGCGGGCACCGGCACGACAGACCAGCCGGTTGCGGCGCCAAGGCGCTTTGACACTTCGAGGCACTGGGCCACCCGGGTCAGCGGCAGATCAAGCCGCGCCAGACCGTCCAGATAGGGACGCGCCATCTTGGCCTGCACCGAAGGAAGTTGCCGCGCCATCAGGTCGCGCCATACGGCATCATCCTCGGCATCATAGGGCACATAGCCCTCGGCGTCGGGCTGCTTGGCGGCATAGGTTGTCGTCTTGGGCATCGGACACCTCCTTGCTCTGTCTGCCTTTAAGCTTTTGCCCGAATCGCAGAAATGTCTTGCCCGAGTTCACGGTCGAATGCAGATTATTGGAATCCTGTCTCCCAAAACGGTGATGTCGCGCAAAACCATGTCTGACCCTGAGCTGACCGAGGTTGACAAGCGCCTGTTGCGTCTGGTGCAGCGCAATGCGCGTGCGTCAACCCAAGACCTTGCAGAAGCCGCCGGGCTGTCGGCCTCCCCTGCGTGGCGCCGGATGAAACGGCTGGAGGATCTGGGCCTGATCCGGGCGCATGTGGCCCTGCTGGACGCGCGCAAACTGGGCCTTCGGGCGCAGGCCTATATCCAGATCTCTTTGACCGACCACACCGAACCCACAGTAGCGCGGTTCGACGCGCTGGTGCGTGCCGAGCCGCAGATTCTGGAATGCGCGCGCGTCACCGGGGCCTTTGATTACTTGCTGCGAGTCGTCACCCGCGATGCCGAAGAACTGGAACATTTTCTGATGCGCCGCCTGCTGGCTTCGGGTGTGATCCGCAGTTCCATGACCAGCTTTGTGTTGCGCCAGACAAAATCCACCACGGAACTTCCGCTCGATTGACCGCCCGCCGTTTACAACCGCAGCGTGAACCATGGGCAAGCCGCCAACGCATTGTTTTAACGTAGCGTAAACACGCCAGAACCTTTTTTTGGCGCCTCAAACGGGCCGCATCGTGGCGATTTCACCACCCCTCCGGGCACGGTGTCCCGTGCAAATTCGAAAAGGTTCCCGCCGCGCACGAAATCGTGTTCGCCCTCCGGTTGACCGGAATCAGCGCCCACGAGTAGAGAGCAACCACAGGTTTAAACCGATGGCGGGTTGCCGGAACAAGGGCTAGAAATGGCCCCTTCCCCGGTCCGCCCCTTGTCATCCGGAAAAGCCCCTATCCCGCATGACTGCGGCCGGCCCCTTCTAAGGGACCGGTCTAGTCATGCCTGCTCGCCAAAGGACTATCAGGATGACGACGACGAATCCGGAACTCTATCTGTTCAGCATTTATCAGGCGCCGCTGGCCAACGGCTGGCTTATGTCTGACTGGGCGGCTGGTCAGACCTCGATCATGAACTGGGAAGACCAGAACGTGCGCAAGACCGCCTCGGGCGTGATCGAGCTTGTGCTCAATGCCGCTCCGGCGGGATCGACGCGGCCGTTCAACGGCGCTGAAGTGCAGTCGTCGAAGGTTGCGACCACCGGCACCTGGAGCTGGACCGCGCAGGCGCCCAAGATGGTCGATGGTGCGGTGTTCGGGATGTTCACCTATCGCGCCGATTGGCAAAAGCAGCCATGGGTGGAATTCGATTTCGAGTTCGTGGGCAAGGACACCACCAAGGTTCAACTCAACATCCACATGCAAGACCCGTCGGGGCGCCACATTTCGCTGGATCAGGCCAAGGGCGGCCCGATCATCGTTGATCTGGGCTTTGATGCGTCGCAGGGCATGAACACCTATGACGTCACCGTGGGCGAAAATTCCGCGACCTTCCGGGTGAATGGCAAGGTAGTGGGCGTCTATGGCGCGGCGGACATGCCCGGCGGCATCTGGCAGATCGGCCCGCAGAAAAGCTATGTTGACCTGTGGTGCGCCTCGGGTCTGGAAAGCTGGACGGGCAAATGGGCCTATGACGGTACGCCGCTGGTGGCCCGCCTGCAAGGCGCGGATGTGCGCGAAGGAGATCTGAGCGGCCTTGCGCCACTGCCCAGCGGACCCACGCTGATGACGGGCGATGACCTTGCCAACGTGCTGGTCGGGACCTCGGGCGACGATTCCATCAGTGGGCGCGGCGGCGACGACACGCTGACCGG
>JAUXPG010000279.1 GCA_030683915.1 Gemmobacter sp. | reverse complement strand
CCTCGGCCATGTCCTGCGCCTTGCGGGCGGCGATGCGGGTGCTGTCGACACGGCTCATCTGTCCGGCGCCGACGCCGACGGTGGCCCCGTCGCGGACATAGACGATGGCGTTCGATTTGACGTGCTTGGCGACCTTCCACGCGAACAGCAGGTCGGCCAGTTCGGCGGCGCTGGGCGCGCGTTTGGTCACCACCTTCAGGTCGGCCATGTCGAGCCGGCCATTGTCGCGGTCCTGCACCAGCAGGCCGCCCGCCACCTGCCGGAACGCCAGCCCCCGTGCGGTGGCATCGGGCAGGGCGCCGGTTGTCAGCAGGCGCAGGTTTTTCTTGGCGGCGAACACCGCCTTGGCGTCGGCATCCGCATCGGGGGCGATGACGACTTCGGTAAAGATTTCGCAGATCTTTTCGGCCGTCGGCCCGTCCAGCACGCCGTTGAGCGCGATGATGCCGCCAAAGGCACTGGTGCGGTCGCAGTCGAAGGCACGGGCATAGGCCTCGGCCAGCGTTGCGCCGGTGGCGACGCCGCAGGGGTTGGCGTGTTTCACAATCACGCAGGCCGGGCGGTCGGTGCCAAGGTCGGCCACCAGTTCAAACGCGGCGTCGGTGTCGTTGATGTTGTTGTAGCTCAGTTCCTTGCCCTGCCACTGACGGGCGGTTGCGACACCGGGGCGGCCCGACCCGTCGGTGTAGAAGGCGGCGGCCTGATGCGGGTTTTCCCCATAGCGCAGCCCCTGCGCCAGTGTTCCGGCAAAGGCGCGGCGGCGCGGCGTGGCCTCGCCAATCGCGGCGGCCATCCATGTGGACACGGCGGCATCATAGGCGGCCGTGCGGCCATAGGCGATCTGGGCCTGACGCTTGCGGAATTCCAGCCGGGTGGCGCCGGAATGGGCCTTCATCTCGGCCAGAAGGGCGGGGTAATCCTGCGGGTCGGTGACGACGGTGACGAACTTGTGGTTCTTGGCTGCGGCCCGGATCATCGCCGGGCCGCCGATGTCGATGTTCTCGATGCAGTCGTCATAGCCCGCGCCCTTGGCGACCGTGGCTTCGAACGGGTAGAGGTTGACGACCAGAAGGTCGATCGGTTCGATCCCGTGCGCGGCCATGGCGACCAGATGCTCATCGTCGTCGCGCAGCGCCAGAAGGCCGCCGTGCACCATGGGGTGCAGCGTCTTGACCCGGCCATCCATCATTTCGGGAAAGCCCGTCACCTCGGACACGTCGCGCACCTTCAACCCCGCCGCCCGCAGCGTCATCGCGGTGCCGCCGGTGGAGATCAGTTCGATCTGCTGGGCCGCGAGGGCGCGGGCGAATTCGATCAGCCCCCCCTTGTCGGACACCGAGATCAACGCACGGCCAACGGGAACAAGATCGGTCATCGGGTTGCCTTTCAGTCAGACGGGAGGCTCGTCCCGTTCGAGATCGCGGATGGCCAGCGGCGTATCCTGTGCCTTCGCCAAGGTCCAGCCGACTTCGCAGGCATAATCCAGAACACGGGCCGAAAGGACGATCTGTTTGGTCGCGCGCGGCTTCAGACGGCCCTTCTCCAGATAGACCGAAGGCTCCAGCGCCAGTGTTGCGGTGCCGTCGTGGCGGAACACCCAGATTTCACCAGACCGCAAGCCCAGCGAAACAGCGGCGCCGCCCATGTCGATTTCGGCGTCCACCTCGGGGTGCAGGTGAAAGCGGACAGAGAACGCGACGCCCTTCAGCCGGGTGGCCGACAGCACGGCATCGAACCGCTTGCGTTCGGCATTGCTGAACGCGCCCAAGGTATCCTGCCCCGACAGGGCGCGCCCGTCTGGCGACAGATCGAGGGCGCGCATGTGGGTCAGGCCGTGGGTCAGCGCCCAGCCCGAATGGCCGACCAGCACCGCCTGACCGTCGGCGCCTTGCGTCAGCCGGGCGGGGATGGCCTGTGCGCGGTCGGTCAGCCGGTCGCCGGTGCCAAGGCGGCTGGACGAATAGCCGTCGATGGCCAGCGTGGAATGGCTGGCCGTTGCGCGCCCCGCGCGGCGCCATTCGGACCCGAACGGCGCGCCGGAGCCGCAGGACACGATCACCGGGCGGCGCCCGGATGTCATTTCGAAGGCAAGGGTAGAGGCATGCGCGGCAGAGGATGCGCGCCCTTCGGGCGGGGCCTTGGCATCGACGATGACGGTGGTGCGCCGGGCTGCCAGCCGCGCAAAGCCCATGGCTAGGCCGGTCACCGCCATCGGCTTGACGCCCGACTGCGCCAGCGCATGATCCAGCCGCCCCTCCAGCCCGCGCCCGCCGCCGTGGAACCGCGCCAGCCCGCCGTCGGCATGGCGCAGCGCACGCAAGGTCGGCGCCACGCGTTCGATGGCAGAGACAAGTTCTGGCGGGGGTTTGCGCCCCGAGTCGATCAGCGCCTGCGCCGCCCAGGTCAGCAGGGTGAACACATCCAGCAGGTCTTCGGGGTTGCGGGTGGGAATGCCGCCTTCGGCATCCACCTCGGTCTGGCAATCGCGGGCCAGCGCCGCCAAGGCCGGGCCAACCAGCCCCGACAGCCCGTCGAGCGCGAGCCCCGCGCAAATCAGGCCGGTCAGTGCCTCGAACCGGGGCAAGCCGGGGGCCGCGGCCTTCCAGCGGCGCGACAGATAGACGGTTTGGCGGGTCAGCGCCGCAAAGAAGGCGTCGCTGGCGGCCTTGTCCTGGCCCGAAAGCACCATCAGCGCGTGATTGACCCAGCGGATCAGCCGCCGCCCGGTCAGGTCGGGGGTCCAGCCGGGGCCTTTGCCGGTGCCATAGGCGGCGATCCAGCCGAACACCCAGTCCTGCGCCCGGGACCGCGCGGCCAGATCGCCCGCTGCGGCCAGATCATCCATCCAGGCAAAGCCATGCGCGGCTTCGGTAAAGGCGGGGTCGGGCGGCATCGCCTCCCACAAAGACTTGCCCGGCGCCTCGACCAGAACGCCGCCCAGCAGGTAGTTTCCCGCCACCATCTGACGTCCGCGCGCCACCATGCCGATGCTGCGCGGTTCGGGCTGCGAGGCAAAGCCTGACGCCGGACGCGTGAACCCCGCGCGCCACGCCGCGAAGCGGTCGGCAAAGCGGGGTCGGCGGTCGGGGTCGGGGCTCGGGGGTGCGGAGTCCGCCATGTGGTGCCCTTGGGGGGTTCTGCTGCTGTGCGGCACCATAGCGGGGGCATTTCGGGCTGTCACCCCGCCGCACCGGCCCCGCCGATTTCTTCGTTGCGCGGGGGGGCGGTCCGGGGTTACCTGCTTGTCCGCCTGACGACGAAAGGACTGCCCATGCCCGTTGCCCCCGATCCCGCCCGCCAGATCGCCCTGCGCATCGCAGCGGACATCGCTGCGCGCCCCGATCAGGTGGCCTCGGCCATCGCGCTTCTGGACGGGGGCGCCACGGTGCCCTTCATCGCGCGTTACCGCAAGGAAGTGACCGGAGGGCTGGACGACACGCAGTTGCGCACGCTGGCCGAGCGGCTGGTCTATCTGCGCGAACTGCACGCCCGGCGCGAGGCTGTGCTGCATTCGATTGCCGAACAGGGCAAGCTGACCGACGATCTGGCGGCAAAAATCGCCGGGGCGGACACGAAGGCGGAGCTGGAGGATTTGTATCTGCCCTTCAAGCCCAAGCGCCGCACCAAGGCGATGATTGCGCGGGAAAATGGCCTTGGCCCCTTGGCCGAGGCGATTTTGGCGGACCGTGCGGCCGACCCTGCGGCGTTGGCGGCGCGCTATCTGTCCGAAGCGGTGCCGGACGCCAAGGCCGCACTGGAAGGCGTGCGCGACATCATCGGCGAAGGGGTGGCCGAAAACGCCGACCTCAAGACCCGGCTGCGCGACCTGATGCGCCGGGATGCGCGGCTGGTGGCGCGGGTGGTCGAGGGCAAGGAGGCGGCGGGCGCCAAGTTCTCGGACTATTTCGCGCATTCCGAAGCGTTCGGCACCTGCGCCGGGCACCGCGCGCTGGCCATGTTCCGGGGCCGCAACGAGGGGTTTTTGTCGCTTGATCTGGAGATCGATCCCGATGCCGCGCCGGGGCAGGGCCGCGCGGATGCGATGGTGCGCGGTGCGTTGCAGGTCGGCCGGGGCGGCAAGGGCGATGAATGGCTGGGCACGGTGGCGGGCTGGTGCTGGCGCGTCAAGCTGCGCCCGTCGCTGACCGTGGACCTGATGGTGGAACTGCGTGAGCGCGCCGAAGATGAGGCGATCCGGGTGTTCGGGCGCAACCTGAAAGACCTGTTGCTGGCGGCCCCTGCGGGCGGGCGGGCGACGATGGGTCTTGACCCCGGCATCCGCACGGGGGTGAAGGTGGCGGTGGTGGATGGCACGGGCAAGTTGCTGGAAACCGCGACGGTCTATCCCTTCCAGCCCAAGAATGACGTGCGCGGGGCGCAGGCGACGTTGGGCGCGCTGATGGTCAAGCATGGTGTCGACCTGATCGCCATCGGCAACGGCACCGCCAGCCGGGAAACCGAAAAGCTGGTGGCCGATCTGCTGGTCTCGCTGCCCGGCACGCGCAAGCCGACCAAGGTGGTGGTGTCCGAGGCGGGTGCCTCGGTCTATTCCGCGTCGGAACTGGCGGCGCAGGAATTTCCTGACCTGGACGTTTCCCTGCGCGGCGCGGTTTCGATTGCACGGCGGTTGCAGGACCCGCTGGCCGAACTGGTCAAGATCGAACCGAAAAGCATCGGGGTGGGGCAATATCAGCATGATGTCGACCAGCACCGGCTGGGCCGCGCGCTGGATGCGGTGGTCGAGGATGCGGTGAACGCCGTGGGGGTGGACCTGAACACCGCCTCGGCCCCGCTGCTGGCGCGGGTGGCGGGCATCGGTCCGGGGCTGGCGGAAACCATCGTCAGCCACCGCAATGCCAACGGTCCGTTCGCCACGCGGCGCGAGTTGCTGAAAGTGGCGCGGCTGGGGCCCAAGGCGTTCGAGCAATGCGCGGGGTTTCTGCGCATCGCAGGCGGCAAGGAGCCGCTGGACGCATCGTCGGTGCACCCCGAAGCCTATGACGTGGCGCGCAAGATCGTCGCGGCCTGCGGACGCGACCTGCGGTCGCTGATGGCCGACCCGACGCCCCTGCGCAAGCTGGAGCCGCGCGCCTTTGTGGACGAGAAGTTTGGGTTGCCCACGGTCAGGGACATTCTGGCCGAACTCGAAAAGCCGGGGCGCGACCCCCGGCCCGCCTTCCGCACCGCCACGTTTGCCGACGGGGTGGAACAGATTTCCGATCTGCGTCCGGGGATGTTGCTGGAGGGCACGGTGACCAACGTGGCGGCCTTTGGCGCGTTTGTGGACATCGGGGTGCATCAGGACGGGTTGGTGCATGTCAGCCAGTTGGCCGACCGCTTTGTGAAGGACCCGCATGAGGTGGTGAAGGCGGGGGACGTGGTAAAGGTGCGGGTCACCGAGGTGGACGTGGCGCGCAAGCGGATTGCCCTGACCATGCGCAAGGACGGCGGCGCGCGCGACGAGGCGCCGAAAGGGCGCGATGCGCCGCCAAAGGGCGGGCGCGGGCCAATGCAGGCGGCGCCCAAGCCCACGGATGCGCCGAGCGGGCTGGGTGCCGCGCTGCTGGACGCGATGCGGAAACGTTGACGGGCGCCGGGCGCCGGGCAAGGATGGGGCGCGCCGGGGGTTGCCACCCCCGGACCCCCGCCTCAAGGGGGCGGACACGCCCCCTTGAGAAACCCCCGGAGGCATCCGGCGACCGATGAAGCGGACGGACGGACGATGGTGCTGAGTTTTCGCCAAGGCGAGATTCTGGAAATCGCGCGCAGTGAAGGCCGCGTCGGCGTAGAGGATTTGGCGTCGCGCTTTGGCGTGACCTTGCAGACCATCCGCCGTGATCTGGGCGATCTGTCGGATGCGGGGCTGCTGGACCGCGTGCATGGCGGGGCCGTGATGCGGGCGGGCGTGGCAAACACCGCCTGGGCGGACCGCCAGCGCCAGAATGCCGACGCCAAGGCCGCCATCGGCGCGGCCTGCGCGGCGCTGATCCCGGACAATTCCAGCCTGATCCTGAACATCGGCACCACGACCGAAGCCGTGGCGCGCGCGCTGTTGTCGCACCGGAACCTGACCGTGGTGACCAACAATCTGAATGTGGCAAATATTCTGGCTGGCAGTGACAGTTGCGAGGTGATCGTCGCGGGCGGGTCCTTGCGCCGGTCGGATGGCGGGTTGGTGGGCGAGCTGACCACGCAGGTGTTCGAGCAGTTCAAGGTGGATTTCGCGGTGATCGGCTGTTCCGCGCTGGATGCCGATGGCGACCTTCTGGATTTCGACCTTGCCGAAGTCCGGGTCGCGCGCTGCATCCTGCGACAGGCGCGGCGCCGCATCGTGGTGGCCGACGCGTCCAAGCTGGGGCGGCAGGCGCCGGTGCGGCTGGGGTCGCTGGCCGATCTGGATGCCGTGGTCACCGACCGGGCGTTGCCGGAGCCGCTGATGGCGGCTTGCGGCGGTTGGGGGACGGCGGTGCATCTGGCCTGAGGGCGGGGTGGCCGGGCCCCCAGATGCGGGCGGCATCGCGGGCCAGCAGGCGGGCCTCGGCGGCAGCGAGACGCGAGAGTGCGGCAGCTTCGGACCCGGTGTCGCGCAAGGCGCGTTGCCACAGGCGCAGCGCCGACGCCGCCGACCACGGCAGCGCCGCCTGCGCCAGCCAGCGGCGCAAGGCGGGGGGCAGCCGGTCATAGGCCGACATCGGCCCCGCGGCACGGCGCGGCAGGCGCGTGACCAGATTGCGCCTCATGCCGCGCGGCGGCCCCAATGCGGAAACGGATCAGGCAGGGTGGCCCATTCGGCGGGGGCAAAGCGGTCGGTGGCCACAAGGCACGCATCGAGCGCCGCAGTGATGGCGGCACGGTCCATCCCTGCGCCGATGAACACCAGTTCTTGCCGCCGGTCGCCCCACGGTTCGGCCCAGTTGCCCAGCATTTTGCCCAGGGCCTGCGGATCGTCGGGCCAGCGGTCGCGCGGGATGGCGGCCCACCATCCGCCCAGGGGCGCCACCTGCGACATCGCCCCGGCCAAGGAGAATTCGGCCACCCAGTTGGGCCGCGTCGCAACCCAGAAATGCCCCTTGGCCCGGATCACGCCGGGCAAGTCGCCGTTCAACACGGTGTGCAGCGCGCCGGGGTGGAACGGGCGGCGGGCGCGATAGACAAAGCTTGAGATGCCATAAGCCTCGGTTTCGGGCAGATGGTCGGCGGCGCCGTGAAGCTCCTTGAACCACAGCGGATGCTGATGCGCGCGGTCGAAATCGAACAGCCCGGTGTCGAAGAAATGTGCCGCGTCCACGCGCGCATGGTCGGTTTCAATCAGCACCGCGTCGGGGTTCAGGGCGCGGATGATCTTGCGCGCGGCATCGGCCTTGAATGCGCCAGCGTCGGTCACCTTGTTCAACACCACCACATCGGCAAATTCGATCTGTTCGGTAAGCAGGGTGACAAGGCTGCGGTCATCGCCTGCGCCCGCCACTTCGCCCCGGTCGGACAGGGTGTCGTGGCTGGAATAATCGCGCAGCAGATGGGCGGCATCCACCACAGTCACCATGCAATCCAGCCGTGCCACGTCGGACAGGCTGGCACCCGCGTCGTCGCGAAACTCGAAGGTCGCGGCGACCGGCAAGGGTTCGGCGATGCCGGTGGATTCGATCAGCAGATAATCGAACCGCGCTTCGGCAGCCAGACGCCGCACCTCGGACAGCAGGTCGTCGCGCAGGGTGCAGCAGATGCAGCCGTTGGTCATTTCGACCAGCCGTTCCTGCGTGTGGTTCAGCGTGCCACCCGCCGCGACCAGATCGGCGTCGATGTTCACCTCCGACATGTCGTTCACGATCACCGCCACGCGGCGCCCGTCCCGATTGTTCAGGATGTGGTTGAGCAGCGTCGTCTTGCCT